>JAWVZW010000120.1:0-6530 GCA_033721975.1 Balneolaceae bacterium | reverse complement strand
GAGATTCATAAATCCTGCCCGTTTAAATCTGAGGGGAGGGAGTGCCCACTCCACCATCAGTTTTGCAAAATTGGTGCCTCCAATTTCATTCAGTTCCGCACCGGGACATGCATAGTACGAGCGATATCTGCGGGAGGGCTGGTAATCAATCCAGTTATTACCAAAACCTCCAAAATAGAAATTGCCAAGCGGCTCCCGTCTGGGTGAAAAGGAGACTCCCGTGGAGGTTCGAAGCCATAGCGATGAGTGACTCATGGGAAGTTCAAAGCCAACATCCAGATTCTGACTAACCCTGGGAAAGAGGGTGCCTTCCACATAGTTATTATTGCTCATCAGCTCCCATTTCCAGCCCTTCTCATAATCTACCGCTCCAAGGGAGCTCAGCATTGCCTGGTATGAAAGCGAACCGGAAAATGAGACGAATTCACTGAATGACGTGATGATATTCTGGAACTCAGGGAGCCTTTCCATCCCGCCATAATAGGCACCCGTAAAATCCAGATCGAGCGATCGGTTTACTTCTTCAATCAATGGTATGGTTCTTCCAATACCCAGTGAATACCCTTTCCTGGATCGTTTGGTCGGACCAAATAGATCGTAAAAGTCGGCTCCGTTATAGTTCCCGAAAAAACGCCAATATGAGGTTTCATATAAGAATGACCCATGAAACTCCTCATCGGAGGGCAAACTTGAATAGGGCGAATATGAGAGAGTGATCCCCAGATTATGAAATCTGAGAGGATCGCTGAAATTGAACCTCAATCCGCCCGATACATAGTCTTTGTACCCCTGAATAATCGGATAGGCAGAGGCCAGCCTTAAATTACCGATTGGTGAGTAGTCGGATTCTCCGGTCTTAAGCTCATCCACATTAAACCGCTCTTCCGTTGGCGGTGGCAACATCCAGTCGATGACTTCGGGATGATTTTCAACGACCTGCTGTCCCATAAACTGAATCGCACTCACTCTGGAAACCGGTTCATTTTTAATGGTTACCGGCAGAAAGCCCCTGCCCGTGTATTCAAACGCAAGAATGGTATCCTCACTGATAGGATTTGGCCAGAAGTAACCGGTTTCAACATTCGTGAGCCAATTCATCTCATCCGTCTCAATTTCATAACGAACAATATTGGAGACGCCGCTGTAGTAGGTCGATCCGAACAGATACTTTCCGTCTTTGGAAAAGGTAAAACTGGCAGGAGAGCTCACCTCAAAATCGTAAAGGGTGACCGGATCAAACACTCCTGATAGCAGCGAATCTACATCCAGCATGACAAGCTTTTGATAGCCCCTGAGATCCCCGATGGCCGCACTCATTTTCTTTCCGTCCGGCGAAATATCAATATCAAATATGTCCTCACCATAGGGCATGGAATGAATTCTGTTCCACTCGGTATAGGGGAACGGCATTCTGACAAGTGATACGATGCCGTTTAAATGCCTCACTCCCCAGAGAGATTTATCAACCGGATTGAAAACCAGGTCTCCGGCCCTCAGATCCTTTTGAAGCTGCTCAGATTTCCCGCTGTCAATATTTACGGAGTATAGATCCCGCCAGCCATTATTATCATTGGTATAGAAAATTGTGCCGGTCTCCTGATCGTACGCTAATGAACTTACAAAATAGAGAGCCGCTCCCTTCAAGTCTGCAATGCGATCCGTTTCACCTGTGTTCGGATCCAGTGTGGCTATATGCGGGATTTCACCCGGATAGCTGACTGCCAGAATTATCTCATCCCGCTCTTCATCATAGATAGACCTGGAAACGCCACCCAAAGGCCTTCTTGACAAAATTTCTCTTTCCGTTACCGGATTCTGCCGAATTCTCTCCAGATTCTGCTGCTGCCACGCTTTTTCATAGTCGATCCATTGCGACCACTCGTCATCGAGAGAATTTCCGTACACGTTTTTAAACTGGTTGGCATAAAACCGTTTACTGTCGTCCGTACGGGATACCCAGTTTAACAATGATTCCGGTCCGTACTCATTGGAGAGATAGGTCATAAAGCGTGTGCCATACATATAGGAGTTGGAGCCAACCTGAAAGTCAACGGTTGTTCCTTCTGATTCCAGGCCAACAGCGTCATAGATGTAGGCATCGTCCCTCACCATGGTTCTGAACATCATTTCATCATAAGCGCCCATAACCCGGCCTATCCCACCCGACATCCAGGTTGCCATATATTCAGCTATCCCCTCATGGTACCAGCGAGGGCTAAAAATCCTGGGAACCGTGAGATAACTGTACAGCATCGATACCGGATCATGCCTGTCCGGAAAAACCTTTCCGGCAAACATAGTCCGGAAAAATCTGTCTGATCTTGAGGATTTTTCCTGTGCAATGATATGAACCAGTTCATGATTCATGAGCACATTGATTCTCTCATTGGCGGGGTTCGTTTCATAGGCATAGTGAAACGGGGCAATTCCCATGAGAATGACATTGCTGGGTACAGCTGAGGCACCGCCCTGGGCAAAGTCTCCAAAATCAGACATAATGACCGTAACAGGTTCTCTTATGATGTATTCAAATTTTTCCTGATGGAACCTGAGTGCATTTGTATAGCTTCGAATCGTGTGGTTGAGCAGATACTCGTGACCGAAGTTGTAATAGATCAGATTTAAATCGTCGGTATGAACAGCCTTGAATTGCGAAACTGCCTTATCCGAAATGCCGATGAGCAGACATAACCCTAGTAGTATAGTACCTAAACCCTTTTTTGCATAGAGCATCATCATCCCCATATATCCCTGGTTTGTTACAATAAAGAACAGGTTTGGATAATCTCCAAAAGCAACTACCCGAAAAAATAAAAGAATGTCCCATTCCACCGGGACATTCTTTTTCTCTTGTTACGTATATCTGTTTATGCTGAACGCGAATGCTGACTGACTCAATCAATCATTCTATTCTTGACTAAACTATCTTAGAATTCACCAAACTCAGGACTGGCAATCAGATTATAAAAGTTCGGATTGGCCATCAGTCTGCTAAAGTTCGGGCTTGACATCAGTTGATTGAAATTCGGGCTGGCCATTAGTTGGCTGAAGTCAGGTGATGCAAGAAGCCTGCTAAAGTCCGGGCTGGCCATCAGTCGGCTGAAGTTCGGGCTTGCAATCAGCTGGGCAAAATCCGGGCTTGCTGTCAATCTGCTGAACTCAGGGCTTGCTGCCAGACGGCTAAAGTTTGGCGAAGCAAGAAGCCTGCTGAAATCCGGGCTGGCCATCAATCTGCTGAAGTTCGGGCTGGCCATCAGGCGGCTGAAGTCAGGGCTTGCAATCAAGCGGCTAAAGTCCGGGCTTGACATCAGTCGGCTGAATTCTGGACTGGACATCAGCGCATTGAAATCAGGGCTTGCCACCAATCGGCTTATGCCAGGTGTTGCCATCAGGGCAGTGAAATCAGGACTTGCAAGCAGTCTGTTGAAGTCAGGATTTGCAATAAGCTGATTAAAGTTGGGATCTGCCATCAATTGGCTGAAATCCGGGCTTGCCATCAGGGCATTAAAATCAGGGTTGGCCGACAATCTGCTGAAGTCAGGGCTCGCTGTTAACTGGTTGAAATCGGGATTCGACATCAATTGGTTAAAGTCAGGACTTGAAATCAACTGATTAAAATCAGGTGATGCCAACAGTCTTGCGAAGTCTGGACTTGCCATCAATTCATTAAAAGACGGATTTGCTGAAAGCCGGTTAAAGTCCGGGCTGGCTGTGAGGTATGAAAACTCAGGAGAAGCCATCAGCTCACCAAATTCAGGTGAAGCGGCAAGGCGGCTGAAGTCGGGACTGGCCGTCAACTGGGCAAATTCCGGGCTGGCCAAAAGCTGACTGAACTCCGGGCTGGCCATCAATTCATTAAAAGACGGATCAGACATCAGCTGGGCAAAGTCTGGACTGGCAATCAACTGATTGAAATCCGGGCTCGCAAACAACTGGTTAAAATCCGGGCTGGCCATCAGATTGACAAAGGTTTCATCCTGGGCCAGGGTTTGCAGCTCACCCGATTCAACAAGACTGATAAAGACATCACTCTGCAGCACCTGCTGAAATTCCTGATCATCCAGTGAGATATCCTCATGTGTCATCTGGGCACCTCTATGCCTGTCTGCCCTTTCCACATCCGTACCAATAGTTCCCACTACATCGCCTTCATCCGGTTGTGGAATATCCATGAAGAACAACACTGCGATTAACGCTACTGCAGCCGCTAAAATAAACGGCTTTTTACCTGAGAAGAACGAATTTGAGCCAGGCATAACTTCCTCCTTATTTATATTGTGGATATTATGTTTTGAAACACGCTGCTTGTCCTGCTGATTTGAAACCCTGTCCTTGATTTGACTTTCCAGCTCTGCGGGAATTTCAAATTCTGATTTTATTGAACGAAGCTCTTTCGACATGTGAAGCAAATCATCGTAGAGCGCTTTGGCTTCCTGATCACTCTGCAGAAGTTTTTGGACTTCCTCGCTTTGAGCGGGTGTATTTTCACCATCTATTTCCGCTTGTATGATTTCGATTATTCTCTGCTTCATCTGTTGCTCCGGGTTCAATCTTTACAGTTCAACAACAATGCACGACGCATTTCTACTATGAGTACACGCCAAATCAGAAAAGGTTGGTGAGTTTTTTAAAATTTATCTGTCATACAGTTTTTCCCGGAGCTGCATCCTTGCGGTATAAAGCCTCGATTTCACCGTTTTGGCATCAATATCCAGGGCTTCTGCAATGTCTGCATAGCTCATCTCTTCAAAGTGACGGAGCTGAATGACAACTCTGTATATGGCCGGCAACTCCTCGACACATTCCTTTAAAGTCCGCTTTGTTTCTTTTTCACTCATCTGGTGAAAAGGAGTCTGAAGGTTAACTGCATAATTGCCCAGGTCGTCATGATGTTTCTTGCTACGCTCACTATTCAGCGATTCATTGATCATGATGCGATATAGCCAGCTCGAAAATTTATACTCTTCCTTATACTGAGTTAAATTTTCCCATGATTTTATAAATCCGTTCTGTACAATATCCTTGGCACGCTCACGATCTTTTACAATGCCGAATACCGTTCTGTACATCGGTTGATGGTATCTTTCTACCAAAATGTCAAAAGCCTTTTTATCTCCTTCAAGGCAATTTCTTACAAGTTCGGTATCGCTTGCTTTTTCCATCATCCATCAGATTCATAACTACCGGCAAATACACAGTACAGACTCTGTATATCTATGTGTATTTGATTTTAAAAAAGCCTTGAATCACTCTTCAATCTCAAAAAGCTGATCCAGTCGGGTGTATTTGAACACATCCCTTACATGGCTGTTCATGTTTTTGAGACGAACCGATTTTTCATTTTCCTTCAAACGCTTATACGTATTTACCAATACACTCAGGCCCATGCTTGAGATGTAGTTGAGCTCTTCCATATCCAGGATCAGCGAATCTGAATATTTCTGAAGTTCCTCTTTTGCATATTCTTCCTGGCTTGCATCAAATCTGCCTGTAAGCCTTAATTCATTATCCCCTATTTTTTCAATTGTCATCATCCGCTAAGCAGGTAAGTTTTTTACGATGGTGATGGTTGATATTCCATTGCTGTAGTCGAACCGAATATCATCCATCATTTCCTTGATCAGATGAATCCCCAAACCTCCGGATTTCTGCTTTGCAATGTAATCATCAAGATCCAGCTTTTTGGTTTTTGTAATGTCGAAAGGCTTTTCTTCCTTGCTCGACACTGAAATCTCCACACTGTTTGATTGTACATCCACGCAGAGATGCACATCTGAATTATCGTCAGTATTGTGGCGAACTGCATTCATAAAGAGCTCTTCAACGGCAAGTTCAAGTTCGGATTTTATCTTCGTTTCAAGGGAGTATGATTCCCAGCTCTCATTTAAAAAGCGAAAAATTTGCTGAAGCTGGCTGCTGTCTTTTTCAAAACTGCTTCTGTTTTTCATTCACGAAGAGATCTTAAAAACCAAACACCCTGATCACATTACAATTCAATACACCTCAATGTATACCTTGTTGTTCTTTATGAACGTGATACTTGATGCTACCCCGAAGCCACGCCAAATCACTGTACAGCACACTTCACAAAAATCCCTAAGCCTTATTCCTTTTAGCTGTGCTGTCTTCAGGCTTAACTTTCTAAATATAGAAAATAAAACCTCATTTACAATTTACCTTATAAGGTACTGAATATTATGTACTTAGAAAATTAATAGGATATAAACAAGATCCCTGGCTGACCGGCAAAGAAACCGGTTCTATTGAATTTAATATCATACTTATTGGGGTAGATATCCCCAAATATTACATAGAGCAGATTGTCAGCCATCCTACGTGAGAAGCATATGCCTGTTACTACTGACTATCTGATTGAGGCTTTATTAAATCTTAGATTTCTATCGATAACTATATCAGTATCTATTTTTAATCTATCTAAACGTGGTGCCAATCTCTTTAACTCTCATTCTCTCTTTATTCTTCTTTCCTGTTATACATGGAATCCTTTTTCCATATTCTCATTCTCGGAT
>JAWVZW010000119.1:0-6551 GCA_033721975.1 Balneolaceae bacterium | reverse complement strand
CAGCCAGAAACCGAATGAGGGTATGGAGGAAATTACAAGACTGGCGTCAGCCGGAAAATTAAAGCCTGTGATTGACGGCCCGTATCCCTTTGAAAAAATCCCGGAATTGATCCAATATTTCGGCGAGGGACGACATCAAGGGAAGATAATAGTAGAAGTCAAAGAGTAAGGATGAACTTTGTCTTAGTGGCCTATATCTTTTTTGATACCAGCTGGTTAAACGAATGCTGTGCTGCATGTTATTGCTAAAACGCCACTGCCGGATCAGATACAGTTCCATTGCTTTTTGATGATAAAACAAATTATAATCTGCTGATCGGGAAGGCAGGATATAATTTTGCAGTGTTAATTTTCACAAATAAGTAGCAAAGATATCTTAGATATTTCCTTGAATTACATGGGTCATGAATAAACAATAATGAAAACAGTTCACTGGTTTCTGATTACCGGCCTGCTATGGGTTTGGGCTTTCTGGTTCTCTTTTGCTTTGGGAGAGGCCGGAATCATTAGCCGTAATCTTCCCGGTTTCTTCATACCCATAGGAGGCATCGGTCTGCTTTTGGTTGCATGCCTCTTCGCTTATTCACAGGGGGCATGGAAGTCTTTAAAACAGGTTTTCAAAAGATCACTGGATGGCCGTCATTCCCCGTTTTATTGGGTAATGGCTCTGGTTCCTGCCGCTTTCTTATTCATCAGCATGGCACTTTATGGATATGTTGCAGAGCCTGATGGCCTTGCTTTAGGTATCCCAATGTCGGCTGCCATGATAGCCGGTGTGATTATTGCCTGGATTGAAGAAACCGTTTGGCGCGGATATGCATTGCCTCAGCTCTTAAAGCTGCACTCCCCATTTATATCCAGTGCCATATTGGCTTTTGCCTGGGTGATTTTTCATTTCCCGCTCTACATCGTTCCGAATTACAATGCCTGGGAGCTGACCGGCTGGATTGCCTGGGTACCGTGGTATATTCTCTACACCTATTTCCTTACCTGGCTGGCAATTCACACCAGATACAGTGTACTGGTTGCTACGGTGTCTCATTTTTCCGTGAATTGGGTCATCGCATGGTACGCACCGGATTTCATGGAGAACATTGCAGCCCTTGGCGGAAGCATCCTCCTTTTGGGTTTGGTTGCTTACCTGTTTCCAAAAATCGAATTGAAGCAAAGAAACCATTACATAATCACAGATAACTCTGTAGCTGATTAACTAATATTTCCTCGTTCTACAAATAAAGCCTGTCCCAAAATAGGAACAGGCTTTAATTTGAGTTGTCTGTAAGATTAATTAAGTCTTACCGTTCCCTCCGGGAAACTACCTGAATTATTATCCATCGTATAAAGCATCCGATCTGTTGCATTTGCCGGAATTGATCCCACCAACGGCTTTAACGCAAAGGGTGCAGGACTGTCATCCGGAAATGGCTCAATGGAAATCACTGCTACACCACCCGCCAGGTCGATCGGGAACATGACACCGCCGGGTGCATTCATCAAAAAGTCTTCGCCGGGAAACGGAGGGCTCCCTTGAAGGCCGCTGAAATCATTAAACGCATCTGCTTCAGATGTTGATGTAAATGTACCCGTGGTTAAAGGGATACCGTCATACACCGCCCACCCTTCATATCTCCATCCGTCCGGTAGAGTTGGTAGGTTGAGTCCGGCTACAGCAGAACCACTGGTGGGATTCAAAAACCAGATACCACTGTTTTCATTATCATTGACTCCGTCAGTGGGCGTTGCCAGGATGTACTCACCGGTAGAATTGCTGAAACTGCTGCCTAACGATGCTGAATGAGATAAGCTCAGATTTCCCATTCCGTTTGAAATAGATCCGGCAAGGTGGTGCGTGTCGGCCGGAATATCATCCACGTCTCCAGCCGGTTCAATAGTTAGAACAAATGCACTGGCTGAACCAATTTCATCCATTACGGTAAATACTCCATCAGCATTAGGATTTCCGTCAAGGTCTACAATGTCACCATTTGCATTAACATTAAACTTCCCTGTTGTAATCGGGCCATCATCCAATATCAGCCAGCCTTCATAATGAAATCCGTTTTGAAGAGTTTCCAGGCCGCTAAATTGCAGCCTTAGTTCACTATCCAAACTTTCTGTATTTGTGCTACATGCAGCGATTGTAAAACCGAGCACGAGTATGGTTAAAGAGATTCGATTTTTCATGAGATTGTTTTTTTGTGTTTAGATTACAATCCCAGTTTATCAATACCCGGCCCTGCAAATGTCACATAAGTATCATAAGTCTGTAACAAAAAAGTGTTTACGTTCAGCTATGATGAGGTGTGAGGCTGAAATAAAAGGTAGTTCCTTTATCCACGATACTATCAACAGAAAGGGTTGCACCGTGAAGCTCAAGGATTTTTTTAACGATTGAAAGTCCGAGACCGGCTCCTGCACCTTCCGATCGGCTTGAATCCGTTTGATAAAAACGATCGAAAATACGGTTCAGATTCTCCTTTGAAATCCCTTTTCCGGTATCTGATATACTCAGGCGAACATGATTTCCCTGATGGTGAGTGCGAACGGTTACTTTCCCGCCTTCAGGGGTATTTTTAAGGGCATTATCAATTAGATTGGTGATCGCCCTTTCCATTAAAGCTATATCGGCCCGTACGATATCAAGTTCTTTTTCATCATAATCGGCAACCAGGGTAATGCCTTTTTGATTTGCAATGGGTTTGAATCGCAACACAAGGTCCTGAGTCAATTCGGCCATCGATACAGGCTCCAGAATGGGTTCTACATCCCTGGCATCCAATCTGGATAACTCAAACAGGTCGGATACCAGATTATTGAGCCTGGCTGTATTTCGAAGTATGGTTTCGTAGTATTTATTTCGATCTTCCTTACTGAGTGTGGTATCTTTTTGTTGAATGGTTTCCAGATAGCCCTGAATGGATGCCAGAGGGCTCCGCAAATCATGGGATATATTAGCCACCAGTTCGCGACGCAATGAATCCGTTTTTTGTAATTCCTCCATGTTAGCCACTATGGTGTCGGCCATTTGATCAAAGCTTTTCCCAAGCTGGCCAATTTCATCCTCTGACTTCGGGTCAATCCGCTTTTCCAGCTGTCCTTGCTCAAATGCAGTCACCGTGTCGCTCATTGAGCGAATTCGTGATGTCAGCCATCTGAATAGTATCATACCAACCAACACGGTTAGCAACAAAGTTAGTGCCAGGCCGCTAACCATGGAATTCAGTATGTAGCTATTCTGAATGCTTGCTGCCGTACCCTGGTAGTTTTCCCCTCCCAGAATGACGTACAAATAACATCCTGTTTCATCCATAATTTGAATGGGTGCAACTGAAAAGGGTCGTTTACCGGACTCAGACGTAGGGTCTTGTCCCAGGATAGGAAGAGTCGAACCTTCCAGAAAAGCATCCAGCGGTTCAAGATCAATGACCCGGTGCTTCAATGTATCATTCGATATGCTATTAGGGTAGTAATCCTTGATCATTCCATTCCCGCCTAACAGATAGATATCAACCTGGGGATTTATCCCCTTCAGATATTGAATTCGACTACGGATACTATCTGCCTGAATGCCTTCATATAAAAATGGCTGAAACTCACTGGCCATTTCGCTTGCCAGGTCTCTGTTTACTTTTTGAAAAGTTTCATCTCTGAACTCTATGGATGACCGAATTCCAATCCAGGAAAACATAATCCCTGCCAGGATAATCAGCGCCATAAATATCAGCGCTATTTTTGCAAAAAAACTTTTTTGAAGAAAATTCATGAGGTCAGCTCCTTGAGTTCAGTAAACCGGTATCCCATACCCCATACTGTTTTAATGTATTGAGGTTCAGACGGATCGATTTCAATTTTAGTCCTCAGCCTGTTGATATGAGAGTTCACCGTATGGCTATACCCTTCGTATTGATACCCCCAAACAAGATCCAATAGATTGTCACGGCTATACGCCTTGCCGGGATTTGACGCAAAGAGATAAAGCAGATCGAACTCCTTGGTTGTTAATTCAATGGTCTTATCGCCAATTTGAGCAGATCGTTTATGAGGAAATATTTGCAGGCTTCCAAACGTGATTATCGACTCTTCGCCGGAATTATTTTTTTTATCGGACAAACCGGATCTGCGTAACAATGCTTTTACACGTGCGGATAGCTCACGAATGCTAAACGGTTTCGTTATATAATCGTCCGCTCCAAATTCCAGACCCATAATTTTATCGATCTCTTCTGCCTTGGCAGTCAGCATCAAAATAGGCAGCTGCATATTATGCTTTCGCACTTCCTTGCAAATCTCAAATCCATCCATTCCCGGGAGCATAATATCAAGTATGATCATGGAGTAGTCATGATTCATAGCGGAATCCAGAGCGTCCTTACCATCATAAATTTGCTCAACATTGTAGTTAAGGTCGGTTAAGTGAATTCGGATAAGCTCAGATATATCCTTATCGTCCTCAACAATCAGAATAGGATTTTCGGTTATAGTGGTCATTTTTATTTGACTAAATATGATTTTCCAGGTCGGATTGTATCACAAATTTATAACATTGCAGGTAATAGCACATTGATATACTTTTTTAATCAGAACATTAGGCGTCCTTGCATTGAAAACGGACAAAAGAACCTCACAAATAGTCTACCGTATTCGTTTGGAGTCACCTGCTGATAAGGTCTTTGCACTCCTTGCCACCGATCGTGGCAGAGAATCCTTCTGGGCAGAGCGTTCCAGTCAGAATGGAGATGAAATCACTTTTTCGTTCTCTAATGGTGAAAAGCTCCAGTCTCGCATTCTGGAATCCAGCCCTCCCCGTCGATTCTCACTTACTTATTTCAATGGCAGCATTGTCACCTTTGATATAGAAGAAATGTCCTCCGGGACCAGAGTCAAAATGCAAGAGACCCATCTTTCAGCCTCGGACGAAAACCAGAATCGGGCCGGTTGGGTATCCGTACTCTTGAACCTGAAGGCCCGTGCTGATCATGGTATTGATCTTCGGAATCACAATCCGGAGTACACATGGTCTGATGGTTATGTTGACAATTGAACTGGAAATTACCCATTGCCTTAAACCACCCGGATCTTGAATTAATAAGGGTCTCATACAAATTTTGTTCTTAATAAGGTAATCCTGCCAGTAACTAATTTTATCTGAAAAAAATCATAAGTCTGTTCATAGTTCAGCATTCATTGCAAGCTTGTGGGCAAAAAAAATATTCAGTTACTTATTTTTTATTGTTTGTCTGCAAAGCTGTCCTTAGGCGATTATGATACATTGATCCTATCAGACAACTTACAGTAGCATAGCAGGCCTCCGGTTCTATAGTCAATTCATTTCATTCTTATGAATAAACTCATACAAGATTTGCATCGACGGAGTGTGTTCAAGGGGGCTATTTCTTATGTAGTAGCTTGCTGGGTTGTTTTACAGGTATGTGATCTATTGTTTCCTCTCATTGGGTTTTCTGATTCAGCACTCAGGTATGTACTCATTTTTTTGGTGGCCTTATTCCCGTTTTGGCTCTTTATCGCATATAAATTTGAGTGGACACCAGATGGATTTCAAAAAACACCCGATTCCGCTGCTCCTGAATCATCTGAAGGAGCGGCCCATAAAAAATCATACAAGTTCATTATCGCAGGATTGGTTGTTGCTCTATTGCTTATGATCTCAGACCGAATATTTAACCTTACAGGCTCCGATATTACACCTGATCCGCCTGAACTTAAGTCTGTTACCACATCAAGAAGTTATAATTACAGCAATAGCTGGTCACCGGACGGAAGTATGATGACCTATTCGGAATTCAGATCAAGTTTTGACCTGATGATTATGACTCCGGAAGTTTCTTCTTCTGAGAGAAGACTGACTGATCACCCGGCAGATGAGCTCATACCCAGATGGTCTCCTGATGGTACTAAAATTGCTTTCGTCTCAGATAAAGGGGCCGGGGTAAAGGTATATTGGATCTCGCCATCGGGAGGGCCTGAAAGAGCCATCGCTTCCACCAATATGCATTCCCTGGAACATTTCTATGAATTTTTTACAAGCCTTGGATCCACGCCCTGGCTGCCTAACGGAGAAAAGCTGATTTATTCTAAACTAGAAGAAAATACCATCAGCCTTTGGGAATTAAATATAAATTCCGGGGAAGAGCAGAGGGTCACCAATCCGAGGCCTGGACAAAGAGATCTTGGTGCTTCCGTTTCAAAAGACGGATCAAAGATTGTTTTTCAGCGGGACGCAAATATCTGGCTGAAAGAAGACAATGGTCCCGAATTTGAATTGATTTCAGATCCTTATGTGAACTTTCAGCCAATTTGGTCACAAAATGGTGAAAAGGTGATCTTTTCTTCCGACCGATCAGGCAGCCGAAACTTATGGGAATACTCTTTAAATGATCAAAGTTTTACCCAAATAACATTTTATGGGCCGGCTTATGCCGTTTGGGATCCATCTTTGTCGAGTGAAGGAAGGCTTACATTTACAGAGTTTACACATGAAACGGATCTCATCTATATTAATTTAGTTGAAAATCAGGAGAGGAGATTAACGT
>JAWVZW010000118.1:0-6658 GCA_033721975.1 Balneolaceae bacterium | reverse complement strand
TATCGGCGTTGGGTACGGTACCGGTATAAAGTTCTATGCCTTCAAAATCCTCACCATTTGACAAAATGGTATCTAGAGCATCACCCGCCTCGGATTCCTTGAGACTCTGCAGCTCTTTATCAAGCCTTCGGTTCGTATCGATCAGTTCTTTAATTCCTTCAACGATATCTTTTTGGTTGCCTACAAGAGTCTGCACCTGATCCAGAAGCAACTTCTCTTTACGCAATTCCGAATCAGCGGCTTGTCCGGCAACCGCTTCCACCCTTCGCACGCCTGATGCTACGGAGCTCTCACTGACAAACCGGAAATATCCGATATTGCCGGTTGCTTTTACGTGGGTGCCTCCACAGAGTTCAACCGAGAAATCAGGATCAAATGTGATAACACGAACTTTATCGCCGTATTTTTCCCCAAAAAGCATCATCGCTCCCTTCTCCCTGGCCTCCTCGATAGGCACATCCCGTTCTTCAATAAGCGGAATATTTGCCTGAACTTTCTCATTGACCAGTGCCTCAATTTCATTTAGTTCTTTCTCCTTCACCGCATCATAATGGGAAAAATCAAAACGAAGCCGGTCGGGTGCAACCAGTGAGCCTTTTTGAGCTACATGTTCACCCAGCACCTGTCGCAGTGCAGCATGCATGATGTGTGTGGCTGAATGGTGTTTCTCGATTTCAGAACGCCGATTGTCATGTACCGAAGCAACCCATTTTCCGGACAGCGACTCCGGAATGGAATCAACCTGATGCACATGTCCTTCCGGTGACTTCTGAACGTCTAGTACCTGTATGGTTTTTCCATCCTTTGAAAGCGTCCCCGTATCTGCGATCTGGCCGCCGGACTCTGCATAAAACGGTGTTCGATCCAGGATCAGAAAGTGCTTGTCGTCCGATGTTGCTTTCGCAATGATTTTGCACTCCGTTTCCAGATCATCATATCCTACAAACTGAGAATCCTCTTCGCTGAGAATCTGCCAGTTAATGTTGCTTTTGGACGAAGCTGAAAATTTACCTGAAGAACGGGCACGCTCTTTCTGTTTGCTCATCAGCTCATTGAAGCGTTCCGTATCCACTTCCACGCCCTCTTCTTTTGCCATGAGCTGTGTCAGATCTATCGGGAACCCGTATGTATCATGTAATTTGAATGCATCATCACCAGAGATCTTTTGGGAATCATCTACCAGGCTTTTAAACAATTCAATGCCCTGACCCAGCGTCTTGAGAAAACTTTTTTCCTCAGCTTTAATGACATTTTGAACAAACGCTTCCTGTGACTTCAGTCCGGGAAAAACATCTTTGAACTGGTCAGCAAGAACAGGAACCAGCATAAACATAAACGGTTCGCGAAATCCCAGTCGATCCCAGCCATACCTTACGGCACGCCGGAGAATTCTGCGGATTACGTAACCACGTCCCTCATTTGACGGAGACGCCCCATCTGCAATGGAAAAACTGACCGCACGGATGTGATCGGCGATTACCCTCATGGCTATATCGGTCGACTCATCGTCGCCGTATGATTTTCCGGCAATTTTCCCGATTTCCTGAATGACAGGCTGAAAAACGTCCGTATCGTAGTTGGACGTTTTATCCTGCAGTACCGCGCAAATACGCTCAAAACCCATTCCGGTATCCACGTGCTGCGCAGGCAGTTTATTCAGTTTTCCTCCCTGTTCCCTGTTAAACTGAATAAAGACCAGATTCCAGATCTCCATCACCATAGGATGATCCTTGTTTACAAGACCGCCCCCCGGGGTTTTACTGCGCTCTTCATCGCTGCGCAAATCGATATGAATTTCAGAGCATGGCCCACATGGGCCTGTATCTCCCATCTCCCAGAAGTTATCGGCCTTTCCAAATCTCAGAACATGATCAGGCCGGATACCTGTTTTTGATTTCCACAGTTCTTCCGCTTCCGTATCCACCGGCAGTCCGTCTGCATCATCACCACCAAATACGGTTGCATAAAGGCGATCCGGATCAAGGCCCCATCGTTCAACAAGAAGTTCCCATGCCCATTCAATGGCTTCTTCTTTGAAGTAATCGCCGAATGACCAGTTACCCAGCATCTCAAAAAGAGTATGGTGGTAAGTGTCGTGCCCTACCTCTTCCAGGTCATTGTGCTTGCCGCTAACGCGAATACATTTCTGGGTATCTGCAGCCCTGTGCCACAATTTATCATCCCGGCTGATCCCCTCTTCCTCACCCAGAAAAATAGGCTTGAATTGATTCATCCCTGCATTCGTAAACAGAAGTGATGGATCATTATGAGGAACAACCGGTGAGCTGTCTACGATCAGATGACCTTTTTCTTTAAAAAAATCGAGAAATTCACGGCGTATTTCGGCCGACGTTTTTACTGACATGGATCACTTTTAGAAAGTTTTTCAATTAGCTTTCTAAAATAGAAAAAAAAGCACTGAACCTCATCTCCCTATTCTACCTTCAGCCATGCAAAAAGGCTTATTCCTTATACGCATTTCTAAATCTCTGATTCATTTTACGTAAGTTTAAGAGGCACACTGCGGATGATTCTGGTCCGCAGAAATACATATTGAACAGGTCTATGAAAACTTTTTTCAACTATTTTCTCAGGGGACTGCTCTTCGTCTTTCCCATATTTGCCACATTTTATGTGGTTATCCAGCTCATAAACTGGATTGATCAGTCATTTTCATCCATTCTCTATCGGTGGATCCCGGTTGAAATTCCAGGTTTGGGAGTTATTACCGCCCTGTTGGCGATAGCACTTCTTGGATTCATTGTGAGCCGGGCAATTTCGAAGCCGCTGTTTACCTATTTTGAACAGTTGCTCGCACGCATACCGCTGATAAATATTATCTACACGGCCCTCAAAGACTTTACCGAAGCCTTTGTTGGTGAAAAAAAGAAATTCAACCGGCCGGTTATAGTGACGCTGGCTGACGGTGTGGATCGGATCGGATTTATTACAGAGACAAATCTGACATTTCTGAACTTACCGGGTAGGGTGGCCGTTTACTGTCCTCATTCCTATAATTTTTCCGGAAATCTTTTTCTGGTTGAATCAGATCGGGTAACGCCGATCAACATCAATCCTGCCGATGCCATGAAATTTGCAGTCAGCGCCGGTGTAACACAAATTGACTCGATGAAGAAAAAAAATGCCTGAATTCCCTCTACAGCCTGCTGAATCCGATCGAATCAGACAGTGGTTTCCCCATATCCAAAACGGTCACCTGTATCTGAACCATGCCGCTATCTCTCCCCTCTCCACACGCGTCACAGATGCCATTCAATCATTTATCAATGAACGGCAATCGGGTCCGGTAGAGAACCTGGAACACAGCATGCAGATCGGTGATGAAACCCGAAACCTGGTCTCTGACTATCTCAATGCCGCTTCCCCTTCATCCATCACATATATTGGAAACACTTCGGATGGCATCTCTGCAATTGCCGAAGGCTTGCAGTTGAAATCCGGCGACGAAATTCTTGTGAATGCAATGGAATTTCCGACTAATGTGCAGCCATACCGTGCACTTGCCTCTCGTGGCATCAAAACAAAGGTAATCGAAACTCCCGATTACCGGATTACCGCTTCCATGATTGAGCGTCACATTTCGCCTGCAACAAAGGTTGTTTCACTGAGTGCTGTTCAGTTTTTGAGCGGGTATCGGGCAGATATTGAATCGATCGGTAAGCTTTGCGATGAAAAGGATATCTGGTTTATCGTTGATGCCATTCAATGCCTGGGTGCCTTTCCAATTGATGTTCAGAAGTGCAGAATTCATGCGCTGGCAAGCGGCGGTCACAAGTGGCTGATGAGTCCCATGGGTCTCGGAATTCTCTATACATCACCGGAACTTGCAGAACATCTTACACCTTATAAAACCGGTTGGCTTTCAGTGGAAGAGCCCTGGGATCTTTTTGAATATGAACAGGAATGGCTTCCTTATTCACAACATCTGGAAACCGGAACCCCTAACATGCTGGGTATTGTGGGACTTGGCGCATCACTGAAAATGTTCCAAGAAGTGGGTCATGAAATCATCAGCCGGAATATTCTTGCTCTGACGAGCTATTTGAGCCAAGAGCTCTTAGACATGGACGGTGTCAGGCTTATCTCCCCTGCTGAAGAACAGAACCGTGCAGGAATTGTTAGCTTTTACATGGACCATATTCAAAACACGTCTGAATGGGTTGAAGAGCTTAAAAAAGAGAAGATCACGATTTCTGCACGTGAAGGGCTGCTTCGAATTGCTCCGCATTTTTACAATACAAAGGATGAACTCGATAACATTTTGGACAGGCTCAACCATTGATAAAAAAGACTTTTCAACATATTAAGGAACTGACGATCCAGACAATCAACAAGGCCGTTGAGGATGATATTATAACCCAGGCTGCTGCAATCGCCTTTTACACCATCTTTTCCCTTGCTCCTCTCTTTATTTTGGTAGTGGCTTTTGGAAATCTTGTACTCAGCCAGGAAACGGTTGAGGCACAGGTACAGGAGTATCTGTCCGGAATGCTGGAGCCTTCAACCCTGGAAAATCTAACATCCTACATCAAAAGCCAGGCCAGCGAGGGCACGGGCATTCTGACGTCAGCACTTGCTATTGTGATGATCGCGTTCGGTGCCACCACAGTGATTGGTCAGATAAAATTGGCACTGAATCAGATCTGGAATGTGTCGGAAGTTCGGATGAATTCCATCTGGAATTTCATTTTAAACCGTCTCCTCTCCTTTGGAATGATCATCCTTTTTAGCCTGCTGCTCATCTTCTCACTGCTGGCCGAGGCGATTTTTGGCCTGATTGCAGAGTTTTTTATCGGGTTGATTCCGGATCTGGAATTAGCCGTTTATCAGATTACAGCTCAGCTGGGGACGATCATCTTTTCCGTGCTTTTCTTTATGATCATTTTTAAGATTCTGCCGGACGTTCATGCCCCATGGAAAGATATCTTTATTGGAGCATTGGTCACCAGTATTCTGTTTATCATAGGTAAGTATCTGATAGGATATTATTTCTCGAGTACCGGATTGGAAGCCACGTACCGTGCCGCAGGATCATTGGTTATCTTTGTCATATGGCTCTACTATAATATTCTCACGATTTTGCTTGGAGCCGTCTTTACCCAGGTCTATACGGAAAAATATGGAGGCAAGGTATTGCCCTATTCATATGTATCCCTCGAAAACAGACCGAAAAAAACAATATGACATACGGGCTGTTGAAGGATTCTTTTCTACGCCTGAAGAGGAAACTCAATTTTTTCATCGAAAAGATCGCTCAGATCTTCAGCGGAATGTGATGACATAAATACAAGAGCATTCCGCTCTCGGGCTTCCTCAATCATCTCTTTTACAACAGCCCTTGTTGAGGTGTCCAAACCCCGTAAAGGTTCATCCATAATCATTACATCGGGCCGGAGTATAAATGCGGCCGCAATCTGAGCTTTTTTCTTCATACCGGTTGAATAGGTACCCATCTGTTCCTCAAATTCCGGCAGACTCAAACGTTTAAAAATCGATCGGATTCTTTCATTTCCATTCTCGGTCCAATGATTTCTCTTTCGCAAAATCCACTCCAGTAGTTCAGCAGCCGTGAGGTGAAGCGGCAAGGTTTCTTCGTCGTGAACCAATCCGAGATGCTGCAGATACGAACCCGGATTCCGGTGAATATCCACACTGCCATACAACACTTTGCCGGATGTGGGAAAGGAGTTGACCGACAAAATCCTCAGAAATGTCGTTTTACCCGATCCATTTGGCCCAAATATTCCAACGCATCTGCCGGATTCAAATGAACGTGAAAAATCGGTAAACACGGGCTTTCCCGCTTTATACTGCTTGGTAAGATTTTGTACGGTGATCATATACGTTTAGTTATGCTATTGCACTGACCTGTTCATGTGAATAACTCCTGCCGCGGACAGAAAAACCCCGCTCACAATGTAGATGGCTCCAACGATGAGTTGGTCATGAAAAACAGGTAAGCCGAAGATAAACAGTTGCAGATTCATGCTTACAAAGAGAGGCAACAGCCATCGAAGCTGCATCCAGAAGCGTATCAGAAACCAGTTAGACCCTGTATCGATCCATCTGGACAACCACAGCGGAGCCATGCTGCGCTGAAGAGTGAGCAGGATAAAAAGATGGTGTATCACAGCGAAAAGAATCCACAGAACGACCATAAACTCTTCACCCGGTCTCTGATAGGCAACGAACCAGACAAACAGATGTCCCGCCAACACGGTCCTTCCGGCAGGTATCTTCCGGTCAATCTGCTGCAAAAACTGCCAGACTCCTGCCCGGATACCTGACGGTACCCACCAAAGCTGCTCAGCCTTTCTGCGCTCCACCGTCGTTTCCTGGCTGGTTTGAGGATTGAAAAACTCGTTAAAAAATGCATTGGACTGATAATAGTGCCGACCCGTATCATTCCGCAGCTGAAGAAAGGAAAAAAGACCCACAATCAGCACCAGTATGCCTATCACAAGTTCCCCTATGGATCCATAAATGGAGTTCATGTAAGCCCCCGCCACAACAGCAACCATTCCCAATGCAGACACCAGAAGTGTATTCATCATGCTGGGAATCGTACCCGGATCCAGGGGGTATTTCATATAATCGGCAATCTGTTTTCTTATGCGGAGTCCTTTTTCTGATTCCT
>JAWVZW010000117.1:0-6668 GCA_033721975.1 Balneolaceae bacterium | reverse complement strand
TATCCGGGAGCCTATATCGTATTCACCGACCAGAGGAGCTTTTCCGATCCTTCTGCTTCCATCCACTATCTGCCCTCCTGGCCCGGATTCAGCAATGCAGGCGATGCGGTGGTTTTGAAAAATGCTGAGGGTGTCTTGGCAGACAGTTTATACTACCATTCTGAATGGGGCAGCCCCAAACCCGGTGTGTCGATAGAAAGAAAGGATCCTTCCGCCATATCCATTGATCCGTCCAACTGGTCACTGAGCTCTGCTCCCTTTGGATCCACTCCCAATGAGATCAACACGGCTTTTCGCATTGACCGGGAAAGCCCCCAAATTCGTTTTGTCCGCCTGATGAATGATCTGATTCATATCGCATTTACTGAATTTGTTGAGCTGACAGATCTGGCACGCTTTCGGGTGAATAATGCCCATGCTGATGTTCAGGCATATGATCCACAAAGAGGAGATTTTCTGACTCTATCATTCAACCCATCCCATTTGAATAGTGAAGTAATCGTCCGGGCCGAAAATATCCAGGATTTCCAGGGCAACATGACCCATTCCTCAGAGATGCCTTTAGCCCGCAGACCGGATGAGGGAGAGCTTGTTCTGAATGAAATTATGTACCAGGAACTGCCGGAAGAATCAATTCCAGGTTTTTCACAGTCTGAATATATCGAGATTGCCAACAGCACTGATCACACCCTATCACTGGAAGGAATCATGATTCGTGAAGCTGCAGATGAAGAAGGGTTATATCGAACCATTGAATTTGCAGATACGAGGGAAAAGTTTATAAAACCGGGGGAGTATGCAATCATCTACCCCGAAGCGGATGATCTGCCCTACCCTCTCAGCAGAACCGGACAATTCTTTGGCGCACCCGTCGATATCAATCGCAGGGCTCTGCGGGCCGACCGTACCACACTTAGTCTGGTAAACAGCGGAAAAGAGCTATTTTTGACCGACAGTACGGGAACCATTCTCGATCACATCCATTACACCCCATTTTGGCACAATCCGAACCTGATCGATGTGCAGGGAATTTCACTGGAACGGATCTCCACGCATGCATTCAGCAATGATCCTGATAACTGGACCTCCAGCTCGGCAGAAAAAGGCGGTACTCCCGCTGAACGAAACAGTGTGAGCTCCGCTTCGGAGACTATAATGTCCCTTTCTCAGGGAGGAAAGCTGAGCCTCCAACCCAATCCCTTCTCTCCGGACGCTGACGGCTTTGATGACGTGCTGAACATAGAATACGAATTTGACAACCCGGATTACCTGTTGCGTGTAAGAATTCTGGATCGATATGGCCGGCATATCCGCACGGTGGCTAATAGTTACAGAGCCGGCTTGTCCGGTGAACTTCGATGGGATGGCCTGACCGATAACGGAAGCCCAAACCGGATTGGCATTTACGTGTTATGGATGGAGGCTTATCATGCAGCTAGCGGTTCCAGAAAGATCTTCAGAGAGGCATTTGTACTGGCCAGATCATTGGACTAGCATGTCCATACTCTACAATCCCAGGCGTTCGGCCAGTATATCCGAATAAGCTTCGTGCTCCTCTTTCATCAGCACGCTACGCAAAATAAGCACCGTTTCCGAGTCTGCACTGTATTCCGGAAACAACCGGCAAAAGTGATCAGAGGGAAGTTTAAACAGACTCAGAAAGTAACCATTTTCAGCACGGTCCATTCCATCGTGGAATACCCGGCTGCAGATTTCACTCACGGCGGAAGTGGTTTTTTGCTCCGGTATTTTGAAATATCCGACAATATCTAGATCGGGTTCCAGGTATAGTTCATATATCGTACTGTCCTTAAGTTTCCCAGCAAAATGTTTTGCTGCATTTCTCGCCTTCAGCAGCACCGAACCGAGTCCATCGCTGTTCAGCGGAAGGAGCTCGAGTGTCGCCCAAAATGCCGCGGCAGATGCACCTGCCCTGGAACATTCAAGACTGATTTCACCCAGGTGAAGCTGATCGGACGTAAAATAGGTGTATGGAGAATCATGCTTAAAATATCTGCCAACCGATGCATCCTTATAAAGAACACTCCCGCATCCGTAAGGCTGGAGACCATGTTTATGGGGATCAATAACGATACTGTCTGCCTCTTGAAGCAGTGACCACTCTTTAGCAGAAGGGAGTTTGTCACCTATCAGCCTGAAAAACCCGCCATAGGCGGCATCGGCGTGAATCCTGAAACCATATCGCGACGACAACTCCAACATTTGTTCAAGCGGCTCTACAAAACCCAGACCGGTAGTTCCCATGGTAACTACAAGGGTCCCGATTTCATCGCCGTGTTGATGAATGAAATCAAAATCCGGAATACCTTTTTCATCCACCGGGATTTCCAGGAACGGGGTATTTAATACCCGACTCATTCTGGAGTGTGTATAATGGGCGTTCGATGTAGCCGCAATCTTCTTCTGCGGATGGATCTCTCGGGAAACAAAAAGAGCTTCCAGGTTGGCAATTGTACCGGCTGATGTAAGATGCCCCAGCCAGTCCTTCTCATACCCAACCATCGATGCAAGCCTGGCAATTGCCTCCTTCTCCATTTCCGACGTGGGAGGGCCGCCGTCCAGAGCGTGATTATTTGGATTGATCGTGGCCGTAAGCGCGTAGGCGAGCCAGGCAACCGGATGGGGTGGTTTCAGCATTTGCCCGGCATACTGGGGATGATGAAAAGGATAATTTCCCTCAAGCCGCTTCTCCAGTTTATTCAGGATTCGGCCAATTTGCTCCGTATCAGTTTCGCCCTCGATTAATTCTTCCCCAAATCCGGAACGCCATTGATCCAGTTTGCTCAGGGCATTCCGGAGAAGAGGAAGATATGGTTCAAATTGATTCAACCAGTGATGTTGTTATTAATTTTAAATGAGAATGAACGACACTCCCAGAGAGAGAACCTGCGCAACCTGAATTTCCTCGGAGAAATCGTCATCAAATACCAGGTCGAGCCGCAGCGATGCATTCATGAAGCTGTTGATCTTACCTGTCACTTCATTCAGAAAGAAAACATCCGTACTACTCACAGCTTTATTGAAATTGGTGAAGGTCTCTACCGATGAGCTCCAGCTGAGGTTGTCGGCGAGTGTCATACTATATGCGGCGGCAAAGTTGAAACCTGCCTCATTTCGAAATGTTTCACCTTCTGCCAGTCCGTATTGCGTTGAGAGTGCCTCATTCCGGACAATGGTCTGCTGCAGACCGAGACCTGCTTCAACCGAGAAATTTGGCTCCGGTACGTAAGCCACACCCGCATTCTGAACAAAATAACCGGGTGCCATAAAATCCGAAATCAGAACATCTTCACCATTTGGGCCTGCCTCATAATCATATCCTTTAGCAAACTGTGTTCGGAAGTTGATGTTGGCGAAAAGTTTGAATTCTTCATGATCTTCCGCCAGGTCGTATAGAAAACGATTACGGATTGCGAGCCGGTCGTCTGTCTTTCTCACTCCCTGTCCATTGATCCGTGTCTGGCCGAATCTGGTGACAATCTGAAATATGTAGGAAAATCGATCCTGCTTAAAGAGGGCATGGAAATTGGAGTTTCCTGATGCAGCAATGTTATTGATACCGCCCTGCGACCAGTTTGAGTAGGCGGCCTGAGACCCGTTTAGTCCAAAGGTCCAGTTATAATTCCAGCCGTCCAGGGAGTCGGGCACAGCAGGAACATCCTGAGCATTTGCAGGGATGCTAAGAATCAACATAGAGAAAGCCAGCACCAAAATGGAGTATATTCTATTCATTTTATGGGGGGTTTATAGGTTATAATTGCTCTAAAATGACACTGTCGGGTTGTTGGTTTTTAATAAGAAGATTTACCTGTTCATTCAGTTTTGTAGGCACGTTCACACCCACGATCTCTGCAAAAACAGGGTATTTCCGATGGCCGCGATCCACCAGGACAGAGACACATATCTTTCGAAAGTTATGAAGTTCATCTATTCTGTCCATCGCGCGCTGAATCGTTTCGCCGCTAAAGATAACGTCATCCACAATTACCAGACAGCACTCCGGCTCAACGGATTGAGTCAGCTCAAAGTTCCCCTCTTTATCCGTATTCAGGGTGTCAACGGGTACCATTTTGCCCGTTACTTTTTCTATTACATTCTTCATGGATGAAGCAACAGCTGTTCCCCTTTCGTTGAGTGCGACCATATAGACAGGAAATCCGTGGGCCATTTCAACAACCTGATAGGCCATTCTTTTCAGCGTTCTTTCTATCCGGGCTTCATCGAGAAGTACCATACCATTTCTGTTAAATTGGAATCGCTTATAGCCATAAAGCGATCGTTTTTGTATTGTATAATGATACGGATCCTGATCATCCGTACTGAATAAAAGGTAAAGATTAATAAAGTTTTTGAAATGAAAAAAAGTGAACGCTTACTTTGGTTTGTCGGCGGTATCGCCATAGGTGCAGCAGCAGCCGGCAAAGCCGGCTCGCTGAAATCAACCGGGCAATTACGCAACCGTTTTGCAAGCATGCAGTCTTCTCTGGGAAATAGCGCAGCACAGCTTAACCATACCATCCGGTCAGAAGCCGGCGAATTCACAAAAAAGATTCGAAAACAGATATCCAGCCCCATTCCGGATTTGTATAAGGCAACGGAGAATATTGCCATCGAGCAACCTGAGATTACATATGGCTGGTAACTCCGTCCGGAATTATCCGGAAAGCCTGCTGCAGTGGATATGGGGCAACCTTCAGTTTGACTGTACAAAACTAAAAACTGCCCAAGGGCTGGATTTATCGATTGTAAATCCCGGCCGGCTTAATACGGCTTCCGGTCCGGATTTTAAGGATGCCGAACTGATTATTGATGGCATCCGATGGCATGGTCATGTCGAAATTCATATCCGCGCCAATGATTGGGATCAGCATGGCCATCAGGATGATCCCGCATATGGTGGGGTTATCCTGCACGTGGTTCTGAACAATCCCCATCATTCGGTGCAAACCACTGCCGGAACCGTTCCCCATACCCTTGGCCTGGAGCCCTATCTGCAGTCATCCCTGGCCAAATTGCTGAAAGTACGCCATTCATCCACCCTGCCGTGCAGTGGTACGGTCACATATCTGAGCCAGCAGGCTTTTGAAAGGCAGATTCAGAAAGTTCATCAGGAATATTTTGAGTATAAGCTTGATGAACTTCTTTCACTCTATAATCCTCATCTGCCTCCCGGCCGGGCCTGGGTTCAGTGTCTTACCGGGCAGATTTACCGCACTCTGGGAATTCCCGGAAACATCACCGCCATGGAGGAATTGCATTCAAGGATTTCCGGCTTTGATCAGACCAGGTACACAGAAATTGAAGAATGGGTAGAAACGGTTCTTAGAGCGGCATTTTTGCAAACACCTTTTATTGACTGGAAATCTGACGGAATGAGACCGGCAGGCAAGCCAAAGCGCCGTGTTTCGCAGGCTGCCGCGCTCCAGTTTTCAATAGAAAAGACATCACTTCAGCAGTTTATCACCATGGGGTTATCATCGTGGCCCACACTGATACAGGCTGTTCCGAAACCTTTTTTACCCGGAAAAGAACGATCTGATACAGTGAAGCATACTGTATTTCTCCCCTCAATCTATTTACTGGGCAGGCTTTTCCATGACCGGAAATTGATGAGTCACTCTTATGAACTTTGGAAATCCGGAATGCCGCATCTGCCGGCAGAAATTTCAAAGCCTTTTCTCGAAGCCGGACTCCGGATTTCACGAACCACTCCTCAGGGCGGCCTTGTTCATCAATATAAAAGATACTGTTTGCAGCGCAGGTGCCACCTTTGCAAGGTATTTTATACTGCAATTCGTTCTTGACTGCATTTTTGTAAGTTTCTATCTTTGGAGTCTGTCAATTTGATGAATTGCCCGGTCGTCTAATGGCAGGACAGCTGGTTTTGGTCCAGTCAGTGGGGGTTCGAATCCTCCCCGGGCAACATTCAGAAAAGGATGCCAAGCGGTACTCCTTTTTCTTTTTTAAACAACCACCACTCAACAACAACAGATCCGTTGGATACGCCTTTAGCAATATTTGCAGGGAGAAGCAATCTGGCATTGGCCAGGGCTATTGCTGAAAGCTACGGAACCGATCTGGGCGAAGTCACCATCAAGTCTTTTTCGGATGGTGAACTTTATGCCAAATATGAGCAGAGCATTCGGGGTGAAGATATCTTTGTGATCCAGTCAACTCCCCCTCCGGGTGATAATATCATAGAACTTTTGCTCCTTCTGGATGCCGCAAAGAGGGCATCCGTCAAGCGTGTAACCGCCGTGATTCCATATTTCGGATATGCACGTCAGGACCGCAAGGATCAGCCCAGGGTATCTATTGCCTCCAAACTGATGGCGAATATCCTGGTTGAGGCCGGAGCCGATCGTATTCTAACGATGGACCTTCATGCCTCCCAGATTCAGGGATTTTTCGATATACCGCTTGACCATCTGTATGCGAGCCGGATCTTTATCGAATATTTCACAGAGAATCCGATTGAGAATCTGGTTGTGGTGGCACCCGATGTCGGCAGCCTGAAAATGGCACGTGCTTACTCCAAGAAGCTTGGAGCCAGCCTTGCTTTTATTGACAAACGCAGGCCAAAGCAGAATGTAGCCGAGGTGATGAACATCATCGGTGAAGTTGCGAATAAGAATGTGTTGATCGTG
>JAWVZW010000116.1:0-6697 GCA_033721975.1 Balneolaceae bacterium | reverse complement strand
TAAAAGCCCAGCAGTGAAATACGGTCGTTATAGATTCGCCTGTTTATCCGATTCAGAGCATTTGCTACCACTTCGGTTCCATCGATCGTGGTTGTGTCTTGCGTAAAGAAAGCCCGACCTGTCCGGAAGGGTATATGAGACACAGAAGCACCCCATATAAACCGGTTATCCTGATTGAGATATGCCAATTGTCCGCCAATATCTTTGTACGATCCCTGAACGCGCAATGAGGCCATCAGCTGATGCTGATTGAGCATATCACTGAATCGCATAAATAAACCGCCTGCCGCTCCAACTCCGAGCTGATTTGAAATCCCAACGCCCCCGCCTCCGCTGAGATATTCCAGACTCAACCTTGGACTGTAATCGGTCATGGTAAGGGCTGTGTCGGGCAACACTTCCTCCTTGCCCTGATCCAATAATTGCTGAACGGACTGGTGACCCCTTCTTTCAGCAGGAGGCAGTTTCTCGCGTTCTGCCACATACAACGCATCATCAACCGGTATACCCTCAGCCTGATCCGCCTGAAGTGTTCTAAACAGATAATTTGAACGGCTGAATGTGGTAAATATCATGGTTCCTGTTTCTTCAGCAATCGTCAAAGCAGGAGAGTATCTGCTGATGCCGCTTACACCCGTACTTACGTCCGTTACGCGGTAATAATCTTCGCTTTCCAGGTCATAACGATAGATGTTGTTGACGCCATCCGGATCTGAAATGAAATACAGAGAACTGCCGTCTGGACTGAAAACCGGATTAATATGCTTTGCCCCCTCAAATGGCGACAGATTGCTGATCTCACCTGTTTCAAGGTCCATGATACTGATAACCATCTCGCCAAAATTCAGGTTATCCAGGTCACTGTCCGGGCCGCGTTCTGATATAAAGGCAAGTGTATTTCCGTCTCCGGACCATGCCGGCTGCAGATCGGAATAATTATCTGTGGTAAGCTGTTCCAGTGTATCCTGATCCAGATTGTACATCCAAAGATCACTGAATCCATCCCTTGAGCCCGAGAAAACAATCCGGTTTCCGTCAGGTGACCAGGCCGGATTGGTAATGGCTTCAGCCTCATCAAACCGGAGTTCGCGGGTAATATTTCCATTATCCGGGTCGATGATGATCAGTTGATTATCTCCTTTTTTAAATACGACAGCGGCAAATCGTTCTCCATCGGGTGACCAGCTGCCGGATGATTCTATAAATCGTAAAGCATTCAGATGCGGATCGGTCAGCGTGCTTGTCAGGCTTCGGATCACCTCTCCTGTTTCAACATCCGCCAGGTACCACTCCAGTGAAAAAAGCTCTTCATTTGAAACATATACAACATATTCCCCATCCGGGCTGATGGAGGGTGCCGTTCTCAATACGTCACTGTCATCATCAAATATGGGTTCCCCGATTTCATCGGGCGGGGTAGCATCTTCAACCTCTTCCGCGTAGGCTTCAGTGAGTGCCTCATGCCATAAACCGGAAAGGGAGTCAGGCGTGATATTTAATGTATCCCTAAGTGATTTATTTAACCCCTTTTGAGCAACTGCACTGTAAAGAGGATAGACAATCTGATCACCCCAAATCCCGGTCATATACGTCCACAAAGCATGACCATATCGATAGGGAAAATACTCACTGCTGTTTCTGAGATCCGATACGCTGGGCAGATCGTCATTCAAAACGGCATCTCTCATCCACATCTCGGTTTGTGTATCGGTTGGGCCTATCGACAGGTATTCAGCCATTCCTTCCATGAACCACAACGGAATATTTGACGTGGCCCGAATTCCTCCAAAATTGCTGGCCAGCCGGTATTGAAATACATGAACAAGCTCATGTCCCAGCACATGATTGGTACTTCGGTTCGATTCGGCTATGGGCATGATCACCCTGTTTCTCAGACCTTCCGTAACACCGCCCGTACCTACACCCACATTGGGCACAATATCATTCTGCTGAAAATCAGCGTGATTTGCATAAAGTATCAGAGGGTTATCCTCAGGAAATGTATAGCCAAATATTTGTGCATGACGTCCGTACCAGCGTTCGGTCAGTGATGCAAGTTTTGTGACCGCTTCCTCGTGGCGGGGATAGTAATAGATATTAAAGTTGGGGGAATGCAGTTCTTTAAAATCAAAGTCTTCATACTGGACTTTGTTTCTCCCAAAATATTGACCATTTACTATTTCAGGAATCAGTATCAGGCCGGCAACAATCATAGCCAAACACTTAAATTTATATAAGGTGTGCATGGTGATTGGATTGATTTATTTAAAAAAATCAAAGACAAATATATACTAAATCAATGGGAGACAAGGGCGTTGCGTTCCAATTATTTTATAATCTCCCAATCTGAAAGAACCCTCAGGTTGGTTGGCTTCACGAAAAAAAAGTGACTTTGCAGGCTTGCCTGTCAGCATCCTTGGCTTAAAGTAGCTTCATGTTAGATTTTTAAAGTTGTGGTATCTTTTAATATGGGAACAGATTCTCAGTCTGATCATAGTGCCGCTTCCAATTCCAAAAAAGGACTGGTCTTCGACAGCCTTACAGCATTATTAATGCTTATTACTGTGATAGGCACTGCGTTTTGGGTAGTGAGAGATATGGCTGATGGACCCGTTTCGCTATATCATGTATTTATTGCCGCCTCCATTACAGCCGTCGCTACTGGTTTTGGAGCGTTGCCTTTTCTGTTTGTTGAGAACTTCAAGGATAAATGGCTTGGAGTTGGAAATGCCATTGCTGCGGGCTTGATGCTGGGTGCCAGTATCGGTCTTGTATTTGAAGGTTTTGCACTGGAAGCTGTAAGCGGAAAAATTGTGAAAATGGCTTCCGGAATTATTGCGGGCGGAATTCTGGTAATATTTTCCCGGCGTTTTTTGGATAGCCGGGAGGGTGACTATTCTATTGGCAATATTGAGGGTGCCAATGCTATAAAAATGCTGATGATTGTCGGGATCATGACCGTTCACTCATTTGCCGAAGGGATCGGGGTGGGTGTCTCTTTCGGTGACAGCCCCACGTTTGGTGCATTCATCTCGATGGCCATTGCTGTTCATAACATCCCGGAGGGTCTGGCAATCAGTCTGATTCTAATTCCAAGAGGTACCAGTGTTCGCAAAGCGGGATGGTGGAGCATATTCAGCAGTTTGCCGCAGCCGCTTATGGCGGTACCCGCATTCCTGTTTGTCTTAACATTTAAAGAGTTTTTGCCGGTCGGGCTGGGTATCGCTGCAGGAGCCATGTTTTGGATGGTATTCAAAGAGCTGATTCCGGAAGCTGTAGAAGAGATCAGCACCCGTTCGGTCTGGCTGATTACCCTGGCTACAACTGTTGCCATGCTCGTATTTCAGTTTATAATTGATTGAAGTCGAGGAAATATGAAAGGCTTTAAATCGATTTATATCCATCATGTATTCACCTCCAACTGTAATTGAATCACATGTCAGTCATACACGTCACCAAATACTCCGGAGAAGTTGAAGAGTTTGATGAATCTAAGCTCCGATCATCCCTCAATAATGCCGGTGCCTCAGAACAGGTCATCGACGAAGTTGCCGCACATATCACAGGTATGCTTCATGAAGGCATATCCACCCAAAAAATCTACCGGGAAGCTTTCAAAAAGCTGAGATCCGTCTCCCAAAGGTCGGCCGGTAGATACAAACTGAAAGAAGCCCTCTTTGAGCTGGGTCCTTCCGGTTACCCGTTCGAAAAATTTGTCGGTGAACTGCTTTACCGGATGGGTTATGAAATAGAAGTCGGCGTTTTTGTAAAGGGCGATTGCGTAAATCATGAGATTGACGTGATTGCATCCAAAGGAGACGAGAATCTGATGGTGGAATGCAAGTTCCACAACCGTAATCAGCGTCACTGCAACGTCAAGATTCCGCTCTATATCCAATCTCGATTTCTGGATGTAAAGAAAAATTGGAGTACGCTTCCGGGACATAAAAACAAGAACCACTACGGATGCGTGGTCACCAACACCCGGTTCACCCGGGATGCTGTAACCTATGCAGAATGCGTAAACCTTCGGTTGCTCAGCTGGGACTATCCTAATAAGAGTGCGATGAAAGATCTTATTGCACAGATGAACCTGCACCCCGTCACATGTCTTTCAACTCTGACCAAGGAAGAGAAATCACTGCTGCTTGAGGCAGATATCATCTTTTGCAAGCAGATTTGTGAACAGCCCGAAATTCTGGAGAAAACTTCCATCAATCCCCGGAATGCCAATGCCATAGCCCGGGAAGCCATCAGCATATGCAATCATAGCAGGGAGGATTTATCATGAATAAGACACAATCATTGCAGATTCATTTTCTGGGCGCATCCGGTACCGTCACCGGATCAAAGTATCTTCTTAAATGTCCCGGTTGCACGATCCTGGTGGATTGCGGTCTCTTCCAGGGGCTGAAAAAACTGAGGGAGCTCAACTGGCAGCAGCTTCCGGTCAGCGCTTCCGATATTGACTATGTGTTGTTAACGCATGGGCACCTGGACCATACAGGCTTTCTGCCACGCCTGGTCAGGATGGGATTTAAAGGAGACATTTGGGGAACTCCGCCTACGCTCGACATCACCGAGATTATACTCCGCGACAGTGCTAAAATTCAGGAAGAGGATGCCGAACGGGCAAACAAAAAGGGTTTTACAAAGCACAGTCCGGCCGAACCATTGTATGATACACCGGATGTGGAAAAGACCCTTCAGTTTTTCAAACCCAGGCCGGCTGAAGGATGGATCAAGATCAATCAGCATGTCCGTATGCGTTTCAGATATGCCGGACACATTCTTGGAGCGACGTTTATTGAACTGGAAGTTAACGGCAAACGGCTGGTTTTTTCCGGTGACGTAGGCAGAAAGAATGATTTCCTTCTGAAAGACCCGGCTAAACCTGAGGGGGCAGACATACTTTTCCTGGAATCTACTTATGGAGATCGCATTCATCCTGAACAGAACACTCTGAATAAACTGAAAGAGGTCATTCAGCAAACCACAGATCAGGGTGGCACCTTAATCATCCCGAGCTTTGCGGTTGAGCGGGCTCAGCTTCTGATGTACCTTATTTACCTGCTCCACCTTGAAGAGTCTGTATCTCCGTCACTTCAGGTCATCCTGGACAGCCCCATGGCCATCTCCGCTTTGTCGGTTTTCAGAAAACATCCCGGCTGGCATAAGCTGGATGAACAGCAATGCATCGGTATGACGGAACGCGTAACGGCTGTTCAGTCATTCTCAGAAACCATAGAAATCATTCACGATCCAAAACCTAAAATTATTATAGCCGGAAGCGGTATGGTTGGCGGGGGTCGTGTGCTCAGCTATCTTGAGCAAACTATCGGGAAAGAGGAGACAACAATACTGCTAGCGGGTTTTCAGGCAGAGGGTACACGCGGCAGACAATTGATGGAAGGGGCTGATGAAATCAAGTTTTTTGGTGAGTATCATAAAGTGAAGGCCAGGGTCGATATGCTTCAAGGCCTTTCAGCCCATGCAGACCGTGACGGGCTGCTCGACTGGATATCCGAAATTAAAGAGCCTCCGGCACGCCTGTTTCTGACCCATGGTGAACCTCATGCCCTGGATGCATTAAGAGTAAAAATCCACAATGATCTTGGGTGGGAACCGGAAATCCCGGAACTTTATGACATTGTGGACATTTGAACGCGATGTGACCAGTTCAGGTTATCCTACCGAATTAAATTCCCTATATTTGTGACCCATCACACGGAAAGCGGTCAGCTACCGTTACTGAATACGAATTATTCTTACTTATACCACAAAGCTTTTTCATGAATAACAGAACTTTTTATTTGATTTTCGGTGTCGTTGTAATTGCAAGCATCGGTTTTTGGGTCTACATGTTTCAGGGCTCTTCTGCTTCGCAGGCAGAGCCTGCAGCTGAACCCTATGAGGGACCGATATCCCTGACCATGTACCATAGTGAAGGCTGTAATTGCTGCGTGAAGTGGGGTGAATACCTTGAGAGAAATGGAGTTGAGGTTACCAGCGAACTGGTATCCGATCTGGGTGCCGTTAAACAGGAACATGGCGTACCCGGCCGTCTTCAGTCATGTCATACCGCCATTGCTGATGGTTATGTGATTGAAGGTCATGTCCCTGTAGAAGATATTCGCCGCCTTCTCGGCGAGCGGCCAGACGCTATCGGAATTTCTGTTCCCGGCATGCCACCGAATTCACCCGGCATGGATATCCCCTCCGACCGTTCCTACCAGTCCGTGCTGTTTACGGAAGATCAGATGGCGGTTTACAATACCCATGAGGGTCTGGTTACAGAGTAAAGATCTCAGACTGATTTCAGCCAATTTGTTTTTGCGCTATATCACACAACGATTACTCCCTATCACGATTGTATATACATGAAGCATCCAAAAAGTATATTCTACATACTTTTCCTCTGCTTTCTGTTTGCTACCAATGATTTAAAAGGACAAAACAAAGGTTCTTCACCTTCTATGGATCGGTTTCTAGACTGGACTGTCATGGATCCGATTCATATCGCCAGGACAACAGACCGACAGGAATTGGGACTATTTTTTGCTGCAGGCGTAACGATAGCGGGTATTTCTGCCTTTGATTCCCGATCTTCAGAATATTTTCAATCCGCATTTAAGAACAACGGTATACTGGATGCCGTTAATGAATTGGGTAATTTAAATTATGTAGCTCCGTTCTC
>JAWVZW010000115.1:0-6700 GCA_033721975.1 Balneolaceae bacterium | reverse complement strand
GGAAGAACTGAAAAAGAAAGGCGTAGTTGCCATGGTGGGTGACGGTGTGAATGACGCCCCCGCTCTTGCAACCAGTCATCTTGGAATTGCAATGGGTGCAGCGGGAACAGACGTGGCTCTGGAGACCGCAGATGTGGTTCTGATGGGCGATGATCTTACAAAACTGCCCTACCTGATCCGGTTATCCCGAAAGGCCCGAAGAGTGGTATGGCAAAATATCGCTTTCAGCCTCAGCGTAATTGTGATGCTGCTTGCGGGCGTATTCTTGATTGACCTTCCGCTCACCCTTGGCGTGGTTGGGCACGAAGGCAGTACCCTGATTGTGGTTCTTAACGGATTGCGGCTGCTCAGAAAAAGTGATACCCTCACAAACTCCTGATCCGGGGTTACACGCTTCGGGTCAAGACCCTTACGCCTATTCTTTTAGACAATACTTTCTGCCAGGTTCGTTATGTTATCTGTTATTCATCACGCAATAAAAAACACGTTATTCAGTCTATGCGAATCTTTCTAAAACGCAGCTCTCTTTTACTGATCCTGATAAGCCTGATCTCTGTATCGGGTGTCGCCCAGGACGACCGTCAGAGCTACCAAAGTCTTCAGCATGCTCTCTTTTCAGCATCACAGCTTACAGGTGAACAAGGTCCTCAAAATGTGATCTGGATTGAAGGAGGAGAACGCTACTCCTACATGGAACGAGACGCCCTCACCGGTGAACTCGAAATTCGGGCCTACAACCCGGCTACGGAAGAGGATGACCTGATCTTTCAGACATCGCGACATAATTTTCCCGGAACGAATACTCCATTTCGATTTCGCTCCTTTCAATGGTCATCTGATTACGAGACCCTGGTTTTTCAGACCAATTTTTCACCCATCTACCGCTATTCAGGAACTTCGGATTACTACTACTATTCACTGGCTGAACAGGAGCTGGACCTGATTGCAGGATCCGCCTTTACGGCCGAACTTTCACCTGATGGTCAGAAAGTCGCCTATCATCGCGACGGTGAACTCTATCTGTTTGATCTGAATTCGCGAACAGAAACCCGGCTTACCCATGACTCAGCCGAGCATTTTTACAACGGCCGATTCGGGTGGGTGTATGAAGAGGAGTTCGGTAAGGTTCAGGCCTGGAGCTGGTCGCATGACAGCCGCTATATAGCCTACTGGCAAACTGATGAGCGACATGTTGAGCGCTTCATTTCCACCAACTATGAAGGCACTTATCCCCAGTATACCGACATTCCCTATCCCAAAGTGGGATCAGAAAACCCGATCGTAAAAGTGGGTATCATCGACACGCAGACGGGTGAGCGGCAGTGGGCCAATATCGAAATTGGAGATGGGCTGATTCCGCGGATCTACTGGACATCCAATCCAGGAGAACTGGCCATTGTGTGGATGAACAGGGAACAAAACCATCTGAAACTCTACTTCCATGATGTGGAAACCCGCAGAGCTGAACTGATTATGGAAGAAACAGATGACAGCGGCTGGATTGATGTATTTGATTTCTTTGCCGGCATCGATGACTATTTCTTTTTCCCTGAGAATCGAGAGGAGTTTTTCTGGATTTCAGATCGGGACGGATACAAACATCTTTATCGCTATGCCTATGATGGCACGCTCATCAACCAGGTAACGGAGGGCGACTGGCGGGTTACCAATGTATTTGCCGTGAATGAGGAAAATGAACGCATCTATTACGAATCCACTGAAGAAAGCCCGCTCGAGCGGGATCTTTACTCCATAACCTTCGACGGGGACGACAAGATCCACTATACTCCCGATCCGGGTTTTCACTCCTTCACCATGGGACCGGATGGCACCTATTTTATTGATACCTGGTCCAATACCGAAACACCCCGGCAGGTGGATCTGCGGACCACAGAAGGCGGCGGACAACTGCTGGAAAAACTGGTGGACAATCAAGCCGTTGAGAGCTATACCAACGAATATGCTTATTCGCCGAGAGAATTGTTTTCATTTACCAGCTCCTCCGGCGTGGATATGGACGGCTATATGATCAAGCCACCGGATTTTGACCCTGACAACACCTATCCGCTGGTATTGATGATTTATGGCGGTCCCGGATCTCAGGGGGTCTATAATTCTTTTGAAACCAACGCATGGGCCCAGTACCTCACTCAGCAGGGATATGTCATTGCCAATGTAAACAATCGCGGAAGCGGTGGATACAGCAGGGATTTTGAGAAAACCGTCTACCGCCGGCTGGGTATCCTCGAAGCCCAGGATTTTGCGGATACTGCAGAATATCTGGGATCCATGGATTGGATCGACGAAAACAGAATAGCCATTCGCGGTCACAGCTATGGCGGTTACATGTCTGCTTTGACCATGGTTCTTCATCCACAGGTTTTCAAGGTGGGTCTGGTCGGAGCGCCGGTTACCGACTGGCGTTTGTATGATACCATTTACACTGAGCGCTACATGGGTCTGCTAACCGATAACCGTGAGAATTATGAGAATGGCTCGGTCATGGCTCATGCCAGCAAACTGCAGGGTAATATGCTGGTTGCACACTCTTCCATGGATGAAAATGTGCATGTTCAGAATACCATGCAGATGATTACGGAGTTTACCGACAATGGTAAGGATGTTGATCTTCGAATTTATCCGCCCGGTGCTCATGGAGTGGCGTACAATCAGCAGAGCTACCTGCTGCTGCATCAGGTATATACCAACTATCTGAACCGCCATCTCAAGCCCTGAGGATCAGTCACTCAATCAGTCACATTTTCTATGATTAAACCTCATCTGCCTCACATGAAGGCGGCGATTGAAGCCGCCTCGGCAGGCTCCACACCATTCGGTGCAGCAATTGCCATGGGGGATGAACTTTTTATCACTGCGGCCAATGAGACCTCTGCCCTGAACGATCCCACTGCTCACGCTGAAGTGATGGCGATCCGAAAGCTGGGTTCAAAGCTTGGAAAAACGGATCTGTCCGGATTCACCCTCTACACCACCTGCGAACCCTGCCCGATGTGCGCATCGGCTGTAGTCTGGTCCGGCATTCGTACTGTTTTCTATGGCTGCACGATCCCTCAGATCAGCAGTAAAATGGACCAGATTAGCCTTCGTTCAACTGAACTGAACCGATACAGTTTCAGGGATGTATCCTGGACCGGCAACATTATGGAAAAGGAGTGCCTGAAATTGCTGAACCGCTATTCATGACATTTTCCGGGAAAACCATGGATACCCTGATTTATTTAATCGAAAGAATATGATACCTTCAGTCACCCAGATAATTCGTAGTCACATTCTGTTTTGAAAATACTAATTGCAGGAGCCGGCGAAGTAGGTTTTGAGCTGGCCAGGGTTCTTTCCGAAGAACAGCATGACGTTACCGTAATGGATGAACGCCAAAAATGCATCCAGCGGGTGACGGAGAATCTGGATGTACTTGCTGTGGAAGGAAACGCCACCTCACCTCAAAGTCTTGTTGAAGCCGGCGCTCGTCAGGCCGATCTCATGGTTGCTGTAACCAGCGTTGACGAAGTGAATATCATTGCCTCAACGATGGCAAAGCGTCTAGGTGTGAAATCGGTGATCGCACGCGTCAGAAACCAGGAACTATCACAGCCCGACGCACCCATAACGCCTTCTGAACTGGGAATTGACGTTCTCATTCACCCGGAAGAGAGTGCCGCAAACGAAATTCATCAACTGGTAAAACGTGCCTCGGCCACGGATGTGGTTTCACTTGCCGATGATAAACTCCAGCTGGTGGGTGTTCGTGTTGAATCAGGATCCGAGGTTGTCGACAAAACCCTTGAAGAGCTCGCTGCCGGTTACGAATCATTACCCTTCCGTGTAGTGGCCATATCCCGGCGAGGGAGCACGATCATCCCTCGCGGCAGCAATCGGCTGATGGCCCTGGACCACGTATTTATCATCACCCGAACCGATCACGTAAAGCGCCTTACCGAAGCAACCGGCCATAAGGATGTCACCCTGAGGCGGATTATGATCGCAGGCGGAAGTGAAGTCGGACGGATGCTTGCAAGGCGCCTCTCCACCGATAAACAAAAATGGGATATTAAACTGATTGAGCCCGATAAAGAGGCGGCAGAAGAAATTGCGCGGGCCAATCAGAATATTCTTGTCCTGCACGGCAATCCTACCGACCCGAATCTGTTGGTGGTTGAAGGTGTGCAGGAAATGGATGCGTTTATCTCGGTCACGGATGATGAGGAATCCAACATCATCTCCTGCCTGATGGCCAAACACCTGGAGGTTCGTAAAACGGTGGCCCTGGTATCCAAGGCACAATATGTACCGCTCAGCCAAACGATTGGAATTGATGCCATCGTTAACGTAAAAGCATCCGCTTCGGATGAAATTCACAGGCAGATCCGGCAGGGATTGATGCTCACCGTGAAAGCCCTTCACGGTATCAATGCTGAAATCATTGAAGTGGTGGCCGGAAAAAACTGCGGCATGCTCAATAAACCGATCAAGGATCTGACCATTCCCGAAGGTATTGTCATCGGGGGCATTCTAAGAAACGGATCGGTGGAAATTGCAACCGGCAGCTCTGAAATTAAGGAAAACGACAGGGTGATCATCCTTGCACTGCCAAAAGCTATCAAGAAAGTCGAAGATCTGTTCTGATCATGATTGAACGCCTCGAAAGTGGACTCAACAGACCCAGGATTGACATCAAGCCGGTAACCGGTATCCTGGGAGGATTGATGTTCTTTTTGGGTGTATCCATGATTGCTCCCGCGCTGGTTGCAATCTATTATGGCGAATCATCATGGATAGAATTTATCCTCACCGCAGTCTGTACCATGGCCGCCGGAGCCTTTCTTTTTATCATTTTTCGCCCCAAAGAGGAGATCCGGATCCGGGAAGCCTTTCTGATTGTCTCTCTGGCCTGGTTTGTCGGTTCGTTGGTAGGAGCTTTTCCCTTTACCCTTACGGAGACTCTGGACTCCTATACAGATGCTGTTTTCGAGACCATGAGCGGCCTAACCACGACTGGGGCAACAATCCTTGGGGGTTCTACAACCCATGGGTTTGTGAACCCGGCCATAGAGAATATTGACAAAAGTCTCCTTTTCTGGCGATCCCTCACTCACTGGCTCGGCGGCATGGGCATTATCGTACTCAGCCTGGCATTGCTCCCGTTACTTGGAATTGGAGGCATGCAGCTTTTCCAGGCCGAATATTCAGGCACCAAATCAGACAAGCTGACCCCGAGGGTTCAGGAAACGGCACTCCTGCTTTGGTCCGTCTATATGGGAATGACCGCCGTTCAGTTTTTGCTTCTATGGGCTCACCCATCAATGGACTGGTTTGAAGCGATCAATCATGCCTTTTCAACGCTTGCGACGGGTGGCTTTTCAACCAAAAATGCCTCCGTAGCTGCATTTGATTCGGTTTATATTGACGTAGTGATCACCGTATTTATGTTTCTGGCGGGAGTAAACTTTGCCATGCACTACCGGCTTCTCACCGGAAATGCATCCAGTTTTTTTCGCAATCGTGAAATTCGTTTCTACACGTTTGTAACGCTTATTTTTATTTGCGTAGTCTCCATCGCTCTATGGATTTCAGACAGCTATTCTATCGGTGAAGCACTGCGATACGGAAGTTTCCAGGTTGTCTCCATCATCACCACCACCGGATTCGGCTCTGATGACTATGCCTTATGGCAGCCCCTCGCGGCCTTTCTGCTTTTTCTATTGTTCTTTACCGGTGGATGTGCAGGTTCAACTGGAGGGGGCATTAAGATGATCCGGCTGATGATCATCATAAAAAATATCGGACGTGAATTCCGCCAAATCATCCATCCGCAGGCAGTGATCCCGGTTCGTATAGGAGATCGCGTGATTGAATCTCCCATTCTGAAAACCATTCTGGGCTTCTTTGTCCTCTACTTCTTTATCTTCGCGGCCGGATCTCTCATCATGAGTTCGCTGGGATTTGACCTGGTTTCATCGATGGGTGCCAGCATTGCCAGCCTAGGAAATATCGGTCCGGGATGGGGTGAATTTGGTCCGGTAGACAACTATGCCCACGTACCGTCGATCGGCAAGTGGGTGTTAACATTTTTGATGCTGATCGGCCGCCTGGAACTGTTTACAATTTTGGTGCTGTTTACGCCCTGGTTCTGGAAGAACTGATCGGGTTAAACATTTCGTACGTCACTTCTTCTTGTCTTTCTCGTATCTGTAGTTGAAATCATTCTCTCCCTGTGGCGAACCGATCAGGATCAGCTCTTCACCGCTATTCAGGCGTCTGTCCGGTGCCGGGCTCACCATCATCCCCTCCTCGCTGTTACAGTTGATTGCAACGACGGTGCACCCTGTCTCTTTCCGTATATCCGACTCAATCAGGGATTTTCCGGCAAGCGTTTCATTCACCTTGTGGTTAAATATATTCAGCCCCTCGGCCAGCGTCAGAACATCCTGACCCTCCAGAATATTAAAAATGGAATTGGCGCCCATTGTGGCGTACGACATCACAAAATCGGCACCTGCACGATGCATGGTATTGATATTCTTCTCGTAGGTAGCCCGGCTGATAAGCTGAATATTCGGGCAGAGTCTCCTGCAGTAAATCGTCAGGTAGATATTAATATCATCATCATGAGTGGTGATCAGGGCCGTGTGTGACTCCTTGATCCCGGCTTTGGTTAACACTTCATGATCGGCTGCATCTC
>JAWVZW010000114.1:0-6795 GCA_033721975.1 Balneolaceae bacterium | reverse complement strand
CGCTTCACCGCTGGCATCCGGGTCAACACCTGTATTGGTGAATTCAGCTTCAGCCCACGCTTTCTCTGAGTTTTCAGATTTATCATCGTCATCGTCATCCTCGTAACCTTCAAATGAGTTTTCGATGTTTCCGTCAATGCGGCTTCTGTTAGCCTCATCGCTGGGATCCATATACATACCTGATGAATCCTTAAACCAGCTGTTCACATCGATTTCAATAACCATTTCTGCACTTTCATTCTCACCGATCTCAAGCGGAGGATTCAGATCCGTCTCGATTTCAAAATCCTGGGTGGATTGATAGGTAAACTCTACACCATTATAAAGTCCTTTTACTATAATGGAATACCAGCCGTTATCACCTCTGAAGTCGGAATCAGATACAAAGTCATCATCATCGTCCGGTCTTTCTACCTCCAGCTCGAATTCATCATAAAAACCGGCCGGAACCTGATTTTCTGCCAGATTAAAGCGCGACCCGTCTAACGGCAGATTTACGATGATATCTTCCATTTCGAAATCTTCCGTTCCTTGTGTGCCATCGAGTTCCAGCTCGTCCACATAAAGCTTCACTTCATTAATCTCAAGCGTGGATGCTTCCTGATTTGCCATAAGCTGCTTGGCAAACGTACCGGCTGAATTGACCTGCATCTGAACACGGAGTTTCGGTTCACTATCCAGATTTGTATCCATAATGTCACATCCTGCGAACAGAACCGTTGTTATCACCAGGACGGGAACTATTTTTTTAAACATTTTCATAGTTGTTGGGGTTAAGTGATTGAATTGACATGTTGTCTTGTGTGCGTAATACAGATCAAACACACTCACACCCCTAATCAGATTCTGAATTTTTTAAATCAGCGTCTATATCGATTTGTTCAGGCCTCCATGGGCTCAAAAAGACCGCTTACTTTGCCTTGAAGCTCTATGGCAAGTTCCTTTCGATCTTCCAGCATCACAGGATCATCCGAAAAAGTCATTTTACAGTCAATCCTGCGATTCCCGGCCAGCATTGCCACGTGTTTATGAAAAGGATCCCTGGCACCATAAAAGCAAACGCTGCGCTCTGCTGGCAAATCACCATGATCAGTATCGGTTTCATATCGCAAAGCGGAATAATAGACAGGCACCTTGAAGGTAGCGGGAAATTCAAGAAGCGGCGGGCGAAACGGGAGCACCCTGTCACCGCCCGAAGTCGTCCCTTCCGGAAAGATAACAACTCCCTGATACTTTGTTAGACTCCCGGTAAGAATTGAATTGACCCTCTTCACATCTCTTTTTCGCGAACGATCCACAAAAATCACACCCATGGTGGATACCATAAATCCGAGCACTGGCCAATGCCTGACTTCTTTTTTTGCAACAAATGTGCAGTCCAGGTTCAGAAACATCGGGATGATATCGATGTAGCTTAGATGGTTGGAAACCATAAAAAACGGAGGTTCCGGCGCTTTTCCCTCTACCTGAATGTGAATATTTAAAATTTTCGTCAGTCCCCACGACCAAAACTTCATATATGCATTGCGAAGCGGCTGATAATTCATTCGAAACAGTCGCAGAACTACATATGGGAAAAAAAAGAAAAGATAGGATGTCAGAGTAAATAGAATCAGAAGTGTAATTCTGATAGTAGATCTGATTTTTTTCATACGAACGTCAACGTTGATTTGCAGGCTTTCGTAGAACTGCGAAGTTGATGGCGTTTCTAATGCTTCCCGGATTAACCGAAAAAGAGTTTTCTGGTTCTGTCAGATATATTTTCAACATCCAGCAAAATCAGGCAGTGCGCCAGCTTTACCTCATCATCAAATGACGGTTCACTGCACACCATTGAATCCACATTCAGATAATTTTCAAACAGGGGCGGAATATCAATGTCATTGCTGCTGCCGGCATGCTTACTCTGATCGATTTTATATTGCGGCCTGGCCTCAATATAATAATCCGGATGATAGTGGCCTTCTTCACGAAGGTGCCTGCAGGTGTTTAAGACTGTTCCCAGATGGGTGGTACTGAATGCAGCGTAACCGAACAGATATCGTTTATTGAAATGAGTCAGGTATCCTGCAAAACCTTTCCATAAAAGGAATAGAACCCGTCCGCTTCGGTGCTCCGGACTAATGCACGCTCGTCCCACCTCAACGGCATTTTGTAGAACCTTATCAGGAAACTGATCAATTCTGAATCTTTTTTCACTGACAAATCCATTACCGGCCCTGGCCTGCTCGTAGGTCTGAAGCCTGTAAGTACCCACAACTTCTTCACTCCCATTATCAATCACAATCAGATGATGAGACTGATCGTCATACTGATCCTTATCAATTTGACCGGAAAAGGTGAACTGCCTGTTGAGTTCTTCCTTGAAAACCCTGTATCTCAGCCGGAGTGCTGCCTCCACTTCCTCTTCCGTCTTGGCGATTCTAATCGTATACTTTTGGCTTTCAATATCAGAAAGCACCTGATCCTTTATTAGCAAATCAAATGGGTTAGTCAGTGATTAATATCTCAATCCAGGCAATTTTACAAAGATTACCCGAATAATTTTAACCTAATTTAGTGATACTCCAGATTTAAACCCTCAACCGGTTCAATGCGTTCTGAAGAAGGACGGCATTCGTGCATCTCTGCCGGACAGGCGGGACAAAATTTTCAAAAAAAGACAGCATGGATTTTTCTTTATATTAGACCGGTCTTTTAACAAACTTTACAGGACTGCAAAGCAGTAATCAGTTCAACCCCATATTTTTTGATTTTTGAATAAGGATCAGCAGCAAACATCCATTTTTAAAGAGTTCAATATTTACATCATCTTTGGTGTAACGCTGACTGCAGTAATGGGTGTATCCAGTATTGCTCCCGCATTTCCCTCCATTGCCAGATCGCTTGGCGTCTCCTCCGCCCAGATTGGCTTATTAATCACATTCTTCACCCTGCCCGGGATATTCTTTACACCCATTTTCGGGATATTAGCCGACCGTTTTAACAGAAAAGTGATTCTTATACCCTCGCTTTTCCTGTTCGGAATTGCGGGTACCGCCTGTGCCTATGCTGACAGCTTTGACCAGTTACTGCTATTCCGGGTGTTCCAGGGCATCGGAAGTGCTGCTCTGGGCGTTCTCAATCTCACCCTTATAGGTGATCTATATGAGGGCCACAAACGCGCGGTTGTCATGGGATATAACGGGAGCGTGCTGAGTATTGGAACTGCCGCCTATCCTGCTATAGGAGGTGCGCTTGCTATACTTGGCTGGTATTACCCGTTTTATTTGAGTCTGCTCGCTTTGCCTGTGGGACTATTTGCACTTTTTTTCCTGAAACAAGAGAGTTCGGACAGCGGCATGGGTATGAAGCTGTATTTTCGCGAAATTAAATCTGCTCTGATGTCAAAAATGGTTCTGGGTTTATTCCTGGGAATGTTTTTGACCTTTGTCATTTTATACGGCGGTTATATTACGTTTTTCACTATCCTGCTGGACGAAAAGTTTGGACGGAGTTCTTTTGCTATCGGTGTCATTCTTTCCGGATCATCCCTGGTTACAGCGGTAACCTCAGCCCAGCTTGGAAAACTTACCCTTCGTTTCAGTGAAAAGAATCTGATTACTGCGGCCGCTATTCTATATACAGTCATCTTTTTCATGATTCCCCTGATTGATAATATCTGGTACTTTATTCTTCCCATAAGCCTTTTTGGTGTAGCCCAGGGAATGAATATTCCAAGTATCCTGAATCTGCTCACCGGATATGCTCCCAGCGACTTTCGGGCAGCTTTCCTCTCCGTTAACTGGATGGTCATGAGAATCGGACAGGCCCTTGGCCCATATGTTCTGGGGCTTGTATATCTGCATATAAGCCTAGAGGGAACATTCTACGTTACTGCGCTAACCGGAATACTATTTGTACTGGTCTGCATCTTTCTAATTCATCCTGGGAAAACCCATCTGAAACTGGACTCGGAAGGCGAAACGCGCGAAGACACATAGATCAAGACAATATACCCCCTGAGAAATATCTGTCGTGTATGAAGGAATCCGGAACTGAAACCTGCATATCCCATGTCTCTGCGATAATAAATGATTGATTCCGGACAGGATTCTTGCAGCGTTTTTACTGATACCATCATGTAATCACACCTAGAGATTAACAGAAGTGAAAGCGTCTGTGTCTGTCTCTACCCGCTTTATATAAAGATCTGTCAGTATACGATTACCAGCGAAGCAGGTTCACTTTGGTAATATCCACGGAGAGATTATTTCTGAAGATGGCAATGATAATCGCCAAACCCACAACGGCTTCAGCAGCTGCTACCGAAAGAGAAAAGAAGACAAGAATTTGTCCCGTTACATCGCCATGATAGGCACTGAAGGAGATCAACGCCAGGTTAACGGCATTAAGCATCATTTCGACACACATGAACACAACAATCGCGTTCCTGCGGATCAGAACTCCAATCATCCCGATGATAAACAGAACAGCACTGAGTGCAAGATACCAGTCAATTCCTATCATTTTATTTCACCGCTTTGCTTAGTCTTGAACTGGGCAACCATCAGTGCTCCTACTACGGCAGCCGTGAGAAGAATTGCAGTCATCTCAAATGCAAAAAGATAATCCGTATAAATCACGTCACCGAGGGATTCAACTGTACCGGCCTGCAGCATCTGATCAGAAAGTTCCGGCAGCATTTCCGTGACCCCGCCAATGCTGTATAGAATTTGTGCGAAAATAATCGCGCCCAATAAAAAGGCTAGAAGGTATTTGACCCTGAATTTATCGAAGAGAGAATCTTCCTTGTCCACATTCAATAGCATGATAACAAAGAGAAACAGAACCATGATTGCGCCGGCATAAACAAGAATCTGAATCAGAGCCAGAAACTGTGCCTGCAGAAGCAGATATACTCCGGACAGGGTTACCAGGTTCACAACAAGCAGGAGTGCACTGTTCACGGTACTGTTCGACAGAACCATGCCAAGTGCGGAGGCAATTGCCAGTACGGAAAGTAAAACGAAAAAGTAGATTTCCATTTATCAGGTTTGATTAGACAGCTTTTAAGGTAGCCAAATTTAAAAATGGCATCAAGGGAATCGGGCGACTTTTACCGATTAAATGAAATAGATCAATCCGGCGAGTCCTACTGCCCAGCAGTAAAATGAAAAATAGTAAAATTTGTCTTTCTTAAGCAGGATAATCAGGTATTTGAGTGAAAGGTACCCGGATGTGAAAGATGCGATAAAACCCATGATCAACGCCACTACCGCACCGTATTCAATTCCATTCTGAGCGATATCAAGGAGCTCGAGCAGCATGGCTCCTGCCAGAACGGGAAGAACCATCAAGAATGAAAAGTCGGCAACACTCCCCCTTTTTACGCCGCTAAAGAGACCGATAGAAATGGTGGATCCCGACCGGGATATCCCCGGAAGGATAGCAAATGCCTGTGCCACTCCCATGATCAGCCCCGTTTTCACATTCACCTCATTTTGCGGATGCTTTACAAACCGGGTCGCAAAAAGCAGCGTGCCTGTCACGAGAAGCATGGAAGAGACAATCACAGGATTGATAAAAATCTCTTCAATCTGATCCTTGAGCGTAAATCCGACCAGAACTGCCGGTATCATGCTGAGAATAATAATAAAGCTGTATCGGGTATTGCTATCCGTTTTGTATCGGCCTTCCTTGATCCCTGTCGGTGTCAGACTGATAAAGAAATCTTTTAATATGGAGATGAGCCGTTCTCGATAATAAAATGCAATACTGCAAAATGACCCGAAATGAACGACGATCTCAAATGTAATCCCCGGAACAATCTCTCTTCCTACCAGAGCCCGGGCAAGTGCAAGGTGCCCTGAACTGCTCACGGGAAGAAATTCGGTAACCCCCTGGAGTATTCCCAGTAAAATTGCCTGTAATAAATCCATAATAAAACCTGTTTAAAAAGGGTACCCTGCCGTAAATTCTGTATCTTTGTTCACTTTGCAGCTAACTGAAATTATTCGTTCATTAGTTGCCATTTACAGCCGATGAAGGTATCAAAATTTAAAGTTAACCCATAGTAAAGTTTCATAATGAGCAATAACGTGGATATGCGCGCACTGGGTGAGAAAATTGAACTTCACAGTGCATTTATTGATGACATTTACAGTGAACTGGATAAGGTAATTGTTGGTCAGCGGTATATGATTGACCGCCTTTTGATCGGGCTTCTTGCCGACGGACACGTACTTCTTGAGGGGGTTCCCGGCCTTGCCAAAACGCTCACTGTCTCTTCCCTTGCCAGGGTAATCAACACGAAATTTCAGCGTATCCAGTTTACCCCCGATCTGCTTCCTGCCGATCTGATCGGTACCCTCATATATAACCAGAAGGAATCCGAATTTACCGTCAAGAAGGGTCCCATCTTTGCAAATATTGTATTGGCGGATGAGATCAACCGGTCACCTGCCAAAGTACAGAGTGCACTGCTCGAAGCAATGCAGGAAAAGCAGGTTACCATCAGCGAAACAACATTTCCGCTCGAAGCCCCATTTTTGGTTCTGGATACACAAAACCCCGTGGAACAGTAAGGGACCTACAACCTGCCCGAGGCTCAGGTGGATCGTTTTATGCTGAAACTGAAGGTGGGATATCCGACCGAAAGTGAAGAACTTGAAATCATGAGGCGGATGGCCAAAACCGGAAAAAAACCTGAACTCAAGCCTGTAACCAATGCCGAAACCATTATGAAGGCCCGTGAAGTGATCAATGAGATCTACACGGATGAGAAAGTGGAGCGGTATATAGTTGACCTCATTT
>JAWVZW010000113.1:0-6807 GCA_033721975.1 Balneolaceae bacterium | reverse complement strand
GGAAATACGAAGCTCGTGCTCTTTATCCCAGTCTTCGCCTAAAACCGGCTTTAATAAGTCATAGGTAGTAGAAGATGCCAGTGCATTCAGGGAGGAACTGAGACTGCTCATAGCGGCTGCAAATAGAGATGCAATGATCAGGCCCGCCACACCGGCCGGCATCTGATCCACTATGAATCGGGCAAAAATTTCATCCGTGGTCCTGAGATTCAGTTCATCCAGACCGGCTCCTGCATAAAATACGTAGAGCAGTAGCCCGATCAGCAGGAAAAAAGCAAACTGTGCTGAAGCCGCAAAACCGCTCCAGATCAGTGCTTTTTGGCTCGATTTCAAATCACCGGTTGCCAGCAGGCGCTGCACAATCAGCTGATCGGTACCGTGCGATGCAATCGAAAAGATGGCCCCTCCAAACAGGGATATCCAGAATACATAGGGATCGGCAAGAAATTCACGGATGGACAAACCAGTCCCCCAGTTAAAAAGCATCAACTTACCTTCATCCGTCAGAAATGCGGCTATTTCCGGCAATCCGGCCTCAATCTTGCCTAACATTAGCAGCATGGCAAACAATGCTCCTCCAAGGTAAACTACCATCTGAACCACATCCATCCAGATCACGGCCCTGATTCCTCCAATAAAAGTGTATACAAGCGTGACGACCGCAATTATCAGGATCGCCAAAACGTAGATTGATCCGTCACCCCAAGAATCCAGAACACCGGCAAACCGAAATATGATTGCCAGCGGAATGGCTGTAGCAAACAGGCGAACCCCATCTGCCAGCAGCCTGGTGATGATGAATGTGGATCCTGCCGCTTTCCGCATTCCGGATCCAAAGCGCTGTTCAAGAAATTGATAGGCAGTTGTCATCTCCCCTTTCATATATGCCGGGAGGAACCAGACAGCTACCAGGATGCGTCCAAGTATATAGCCGAATGTTAGCTGAAGAAAAGTGAGGTTTCCTCCATAGGCAACCGCCGGAATACTGATAAAGGTGAGTGTGCTGGTTTCTGTAGCCACCACCGAAAACAGGATAGCCCACCACGGCATGTTGCGTCCGCCGAGAAAGTAGTCGGTTGAGGATGATTGTGTTCCTGCAGACTTGATACCGAAAACAGCTACCGCTGCCAGATACACAACTATTACGATCCCGTCCAGAAAAGAAAATCCCATCGAATTGGTTGGTTTATGAACCCGGGAAAGAAAAGAATTTCATCTATTGAATCAAAAAGGCTCCAAGTAGAGAGGACGGCAATTTATCCTATCGTCTGTTTTCTATTCTCAATTTTTAACGGCTACTCCCTCGTCATCTATTCATGAATTCAATAAACTTCTGCAGAGCCCTTCCCCTGTGGCTGATACGGTTCTTTTCCTGCGAACTCAGTTCTGCAAAGGTTTGATCGTACCCGTCAGGCACAAAAACCGGATCATACCCGAACCCCTTTTCTCCCTTTTTCTGTTCAATGATTTTTCCGTTGCAGACTCCTTCAAACAGGTACTCGCCCTCGTCTGTCACATAAGCCATTACTGTTCGAAATTGGGCTTTTCGATTCTTAATGGCGTTCAGCTCTTTGAGTAATTTATTCACATTGTCATCATAGGAAACATTTTCGCCGGCATATCTGGCTGAATAGACTCCCGGAGCACCGCCCAATGCATCCACTTCCAGACCGGTATCATCCGAAAGTGACGGTAAACCGGTTTTTTGATGCCAAAAGTGCGCTTTTTTCAGGGCATTTCCTTCCAGGGTCGGACGGTCTTCTTCCACCTCGTCATTCCCCGGAAAATCCATTGTCGACTTCAGCCCAATCCCGATTGGATTCAGTACCTGCTTCAGCTCCTCAATCTTATGCGGATTGCCGGACGCCAATAAAATCGTCTTGGGTGAACTCATTTTCTGATTGGTTTATGAATTCGCGATCAGTCTACTTCCGGAATCTGACTGAGCTTCCGGAACTCCCTGTAGCGATCGTAAATCTCTTTTTCATTCAGATTCTTCAGTCTGTCCGGACCGAATTTCTCTACGCAAAAGCTTGCCATCACAGACCCGAATACAACAGCTTTACGCATGTTGGTAGGTGACAGGTCATTGGTATAGGCCAGCCATCCTAGCATTCCGCCCATGAACGTATCGCCGGCACCTGTAGGATCAAAAATATCGATAACCGGATAGGCCGGAGCGGAGAAAATTTCATCGCCCGTGAAGAGAAGTGCTCCATGCTCTCCTTTTTTGATAATCAGGGATTCCGGACCCAGTGCCCTTACCTTGTCAGCAGCTTTAATCAGGTTGGGTTCATCCGCCAGCTCCCGGGCTTCCGAGTCATTGATCACAAGCAGGTCAACCCTCTTCAAGGTCTTTTTGAGAGCATCCGGTGTGCCTTCGATCCAGAAATTCATTGTATCCATGACAACCAAGCCCGGATTTGTTACCTGGTCAAGAACTTTTTCCTGCAGGCTGGGTTCAATATTTCCAAGAGCCACAAAACCGGAGTCTTTGTATTTATCAGGGATTATGGGATCAAAATGCTCAAATACATTGAGCTGGGTATCCAGCGTATCCCGGTTGTTCAAATCGTAGTGATACTTTCCCGCCCAGAAAAAGGTATCGCCGCTTTCATCAACCTGAAGCCCTTCAAGGTCTATTGAACGGCTTTTCAGAACCTGAATATCTTCATCAGCAAAATCCCGGCCCACAACACCCACCAGGTTGATCTGTTTTGCAAAATAGGATGCAGCCAGTGAAAGGTAGGTAGCCGATCCGCCAAGGATCCGGTCTGTTTTTCCAAAAGGAGTTTCTATACCGTCATATGCAACGGAACCAACGACTAAAAGTGACATGAATGAGAAAGTGCTGTTTAATGGATTGATAATTCTTTAATAAAACAGCAGGAAGATAGGAAAAGTGCCGCCGAATCCTGAACCGGATTGCAGCAAAAAAAAGAGTGCCCTCTCAGAAGAAAAGGCACTCTAAATAATAATCAACTTATATCTATCGATTAGTGAGAGGCGATCGGATAGGTTTGACCATCCGGTGCAGTAGAAGAGCTTCCATTGGAATTTACCGTGCCTCCGGTTACGAGCAGTATGCCAGCCACGTGCGGGGCCGCCATGGATGTACCGCTGATGGTCCTGTAGCCGCTTCCTATCCAGGTGCTTTCAATACTGACTCCGGGAGCTGCAAAACTAGTGGGTGACCCATAGTTCGAAAAGGATGCAAAGTTATCGTTTATATCCGTTGCAGCGATGGTCCATGTGTTCGGGTGATCTACCCTCGCAGGAGAGGATCCTGACGCCCACGTTCCGCTGTTTCCGGCAGCAATAGAAAAAAGAATTCCCGCATCCGCGGCGGCGATTACTGCATCATCCAGAGACTGAGAGGCTCCACCACCGAGACTCATGTTGGCAACATCACCCGGATTGGCATTGGCGGCTACATAATCAACACCTGCAATCACGCCCGATACCGAACCGCTGCCGCGCCGGTCGAGAACTTTCACAGGAACCTGTACCACTCCCGATGCCACTCCAAGGATACTGTTCTGTGCTCCAATGGTTCCGGCAACGTGGGTACCATGGCCATTACCATCGTCTGCACTTTTTGAGTCCGGTCCGTTTGAAAATGCCGTAAAACCGCGGCTTGCATCCACATTCAGATCAGGATGGTTGAGCTGGATACCCGTATCAATAACCCAGGAAACGGCTGAACCGGAATAGCTAACTGAACCGCCTACCCGATCGATTCCCCAGGGGGTGATAACCGTTGTATCTCCGCCGCCACCTGAATCACCACCACCGTCATCAGGATCACATGGACCGCCATTCGGTGTGCCGCACGGAGGAGCTAGTGTCACCACCTTATCCTCTTCGATATAATCAACCCGCGGATCCAGTTTCAGTCGGCTTAGCTGGGAATTATCAAGTTTTGCAGAAAATCCGACAAGAACCGTGGAGTATCTGTTGGTTATAAGATCTTCTGAAATTCCGGCTTCATTCATTACCGACAGAGTAAAGCTCTCTGCATATTCTTTGCCTGTGGTTTCTTCTTCAGCCTCATCAGGCGTCAGGACAACGATATATTGACCATCAATAACCTCACCGGCTGAAGGGGCGGCCTGCTCCTGTTCATCTATTGTTGTTTGAGTCACCGTATCACAGCCGATACTGATCATGGCTATCATAGCGGCAACTATTCCAAGCTTGTATATAAATCTATTCATAAGTGTCTGATAGGTATGTTTTGGTTAATGAAACCAACTCCAACCATCCCGTTCTTCCCGAATTATCTGCCACGATGAAGAAGCTGATTCCCACTATTGACAAGAGTAATGAACCGTATCCAGTGTTACAAATTGTTAAAAAGTTACCATTTAGAGATAAGCCAAAACTATATAGTAATTTATTAAGCTATTGTTAATATTGATATTATAAATGTTCACAATTCCTGCATTTTCTGCGGTTCGGAATGTGGATACTGCCTATTATTGTTCTGGAGGATATCCGGCAAGTGTATAAATTGTGCATCAGACCCTGATTCTGCGATATGAGAAACCGTCAATTTTACGATTACTTAAAAAAACGATCAGACGACTCATTCCCGGGAGAATCTGCCCATGAGCAGATGCTGCCGAGTCCGAAAGATCATTCCAAACGCTTTCCGCGCCATGATGACGGTTCCGGCCACCCCAGCAGTGTACTTATTCCCTTGTTTCCGGATCAGAATGGTGATATTGAAGTTATTTTGACCTTGCGAACCGGCAATATCCGGCATGCGGGTCAGATCAGTTTCCCGGGGGGACGTTCTGAAGTGAATGAATCTCCGGCTGAAACCGCCCTTCGGGAAACCCATGAAGAAATAGGAATTCGTCCGGAATCCATTCAGATTGCCTGCAATATCTCATCCCTCTATTTGTATCGCAGCAATAATCTGATCACACCATTTGTGGGCTTCATGGATCACAAACCGGACCTGACCATTAATCCGAATGAAGTTGAAGAGGCCTTCACCGTCCCCCTTTCACGCCTGCTGGATGATCAGGCACTGGTACGGGAAAACTGGGAGATTGACAACCGGGAAGTGGATGTTCCCTATTGGGATATTCATCCCACAACCCCTCTTTGGGGAGCAACTGCCATGATAATGAGTGAGCTGCTATTTTTGTACCGGGATTTTCTGCATCAAATCAAGCAGAACTAATTAGCTGAATCCCCGGAACTCGTATCAATTGCTTTTGCGGATCAGTTCCAATAGCTCCTTTGCCACCTGAGTACCGATGGCAATTCCCATACCACTCAGACCTGCGGCTGCAAATACGCCCGGTTTTATCTCTTCTATAATCGGTTCCTTATTCCCGGTTATTCCCATGATACCGCTCCATTCCATGTCGATTTCCCATCCTGCCGGTAATTTGATTATATCATCCGCAAAATTCAGCAGGTATTTCTTGATTTCAGGGTGGATACCAAATTGATCGGTGGTTTCATCCTGAATGGCGAGATTGCGTCCGCCACCCAACAGCAGGCGATCATCCACATTTCTGAAATAGACATAGCCCCGGTCGTGATTGAATGTCCCTTTCCAGGCTAAACCCGGAACCGGTTTTGTAATAAACACATATCCCCTCGCCGGTTTCACGGTCAACCCGAGTAGTGACTCCGCAAAGCCATTCACGGCAACAGCTATCCGATCTGCATTTAAAGTAACGTCTCCATCCAGATGTATAGCTCCGGATTCAACTGAAGTCACTCTTGTATTCCACCACGTGCGGATTCCCGCCTTTTGCACTTTCCCGTGGAGTGATCTCATCATTTTTCCACTGTTTATTGCACCTTCCACGTGGTTATGGATGGCCGGATACCCCTGATATTCCGTACGTGTGTAGACCTGTTCCAGGCCAAGGCGCTCATGCAGACGGCGGTTCATCTCTTCCAAAATATCTGAACAATCCGATAAAAGCGTTTGATCCGTAAAGATTTCATAACCTCCGGAGTGAATGTACCCCATCTCTTCAGGTGTGAAAGTAGATTTAAGCAGGTTCAGACCCTTCCATCTTCTCTCAATCCGTTTCATCACGGTCTCTTCACCCGCTTTTTCCATATCTGCCTGATGTTCGGACAGAGAACCGATGCATGTAAAACCGGCATTGCGTGTACTTGCACCCTCAGGAGCAAAACCTTTATCCAGAATCAGTACATCGTGATCCGGAAAAGAATGTTTATAAAACAGAGCCAGCGATGCACCCACGATACCGCCGCCAATGACGATCAGATCCGTTTTTTTCAGCCACTCTTCCCGTTCCCAGTATGAAAATGTTCTCTTCATAGACAGCTATATAAATTTATGTATCCATCCGGCTGCCTCCGGTGATCCTTCGGAAGGCGACCACTCGGCAAATTCCTTGTCAGCAGTGGCATCATAGGGCCCCTTTTTACATTCAAACAAAATGGTATCCTCTTCCAGCACCCAAAAGGAGTGCCACACAAGAGGCTCGATATCAATTATGCCCGGGATCGGTTTTGACGAAAGGACTTTGTCGTATTTCAGGCTTCCATCATTCTCAAAGATGAGGAAATGGATTCTTCCTTTCAGCACAATGATCGATTCAGTTGCATGCGGAAGCGGGTGACGATGGGGCCGGATGTAGGTACCCGGCTGAACGAAGTTGACGATTCTTTGTACTTCTGCATCCTGCTTACGGTGAATCGGCAAAATCATGCGAAGTCGTTCACTTGTACGGGATGCCCTTAAACCTGCTTTGATGTCATCGTCTTCGAGCTCAAATAATGGTCCGCCGGGGTTATCGAAAGCTT
>JAWVZW010000112.1:0-6817 GCA_033721975.1 Balneolaceae bacterium | reverse complement strand
AGTCAGTGCATAGATAGTAAGTATGATGAGGGATAGAAACAGACGATTAAAGCGGGTCATATGATAAAGCTGGGTTAAGATGAACGATGCGAATATATGTCGCCGAAATGTAAATTGCTTGCAGCCAGGGTCCATTGTGCACGGCTCAGGCACTGGGTGTGGGGTTTAAGGTTAAGGTTCAAGGTTTAAAGTAAGTCATCAGGAGTCAGCATTTGGCTTGATACCTTTAGCTAGTCGCCTGCTGCTTGTCACTAGTACCCTGGAACCTGCACCTCGGCAGACATTCCCAAAGATATTTTCTTAAAAAAACCATACTTTAATTGGATAGGAAAAAAGCCACTGGAAATCATTTAAAAGCATTTGAGGACGATTTATGACGAGCAAGAATCAGCTTCTGGAAACAAAGACGCAATTTGATACCGGCTCAGGGAAGGCTCACATGTATAGCCTTAAGAAACTGGAAGAGATGGGGTACGGAGAGGTCAGCAAACTCCCATTTACAATCAAAATTTTGCTTGAAGCCGTTCTGAGAGAATACGATGGATATGTTGTAACCGAAGAGGATGTCAAGGCTTTAACGAAGTATGATGCAAAAAATCCTACGGGGGAGATTCCCTTCAAGCCATCCAGGGTTGTTTTGCAGGACTTTACAGGTGTTCCGGCGGTTGTTGACCTGGCCGCACTGCGATCTGCAATGAAGAGAATGGGAGGCAATCCCACATCCATCAACCCTCAGGTTCCTGTAGATCTGGTTATTGACCACTCGGTTCAGGTGGACATGTTTGGCCAGGAATATGCGTTCATGTTCAACGTAGAAAAAGAAATGGAGCGCAACCGTGAGCGCTATGAATTCCTGAAGTGGGGGAAAGAGGCTTTTGATAATTTTCGGGTGGTTCCCCCGGGACGCGGAATTGTTCACCAGGTGAATCTTGAATATCTGGCCAAGGGTGTTTTCACCAGAAAAGAGAAGGATGGAAGCACAGTGGCTTATCCGGATACTCTTGTGGGTACGGACTCGCACACTACGATGATCAACGGCCTTGGAATTCTCGGATGGGGCGTTGGCGGGATTGAAGCGGAAGCGGCCATGCTGGGTCAGCCTATATACATGCTCGTTCCTGAAGTGGTAGGAGTGAAGCTTACCGGAAAACTGCGTGAGGGTATTACTGCAACGGACCTGACCCTTACCGTTACTGAAATGCTGCGGCGCCATGGTGTGGTGAGCAAGTTTGTTGAATTCTTTGGACCGGGACTGAGCAACATGAGTCTGCCGGACAGAGCCACTATCGCCAATATGTCGCCCGAGTATGGTGCAACGATGGGCTTTTTCCCGATCGACAGTGAGGCAATCCGCTACATGAGCCGTACAGGCCGAAGCGAAGAGCAGGTTAAGCTTGTTGAGGCGTACATGAAAGAGCAGGGACTGTTTCGGACAGATGACACTCCCGATCCGGTATTCACTGAAGTCTTGCATCTTGATCTGGGTGAAGTGGAAACATCTCTTGCAGGCCCCAAGCGCCCGCAGGATCGTATTACGCTTCCAAACATGAAGAAGACTTTTGAAAATTCACTGACCAGCAAGGATCCCACAATGGGTTTCAATCTGGAGCAGGAAAAACTGGCCAATAAAGGGACTTTCAAAAACGGCCAGACCATTGACATGAAACACGGCGACGTGGTGATTGCCGCGATAACAAGCTGTACAAATACCTCGAATCCCAGCGTGATGCTGGGTGCTGGGATCATTGCCAAAAAGGCGATAGAGAGAGGCATGAAGGTTCCGCCTTATGTTAAAACTTCGCTTGCACCCGGGTCTCGTGTGGTAACGGAGTACCTGAAGGAAGCCGGCCTCACTGATTATATGGATCAGCTTGGATTTAACCTGGTCGGTTATGGCTGTACAACCTGTATCGGAAACTCAGGCCCTCTCCCCGAAGCTGTTGAAACAGCCATCAAGGAAGGCGATCTGATTGCTGCCGGTGTACTTTCCGGAAACCGTAACTTTGAAGGCCGTATCCACCCGTGGGTGAAAGCCAATTATCTGGCATCTCCTCCTCTGGTTGTGGCCTATGCGCTGGCCGGTACCGTGGACATTGATCTTGCGAACGACCCGATTGGAAAGGATAAGGATGGAAATGATGTTTACCTGAAAGAGATCTGGCCAACATCTGATGAAATCACTGAATTTCTGGATCAGGCTATACGTCCTGAGCTGTTTGAAAAAATGTACAGTGATATATTCGAGTCTGAAACCTGGGATAAAATACCGGTAGGCGGCGGAGATCTCTATGAGTGGAAAGATGACTCCACATATATTCAGGAACCTCCATTCTTCATGGGAATGGGTGAAAAACCTGAACCTATTCAGCCGATTACCGGTGCCAAGGTGCTGGTTAAAGTCGGTGACTCCATCACGACTGATCACATTTCTCCCGCGGGTAATATTGAAAAAGACAGTCCGGCAGGACAGTACCTGATCAATAATGGTGTTGAGGAGAAGGATTTTAACTCGTACGGGTCGCGCAGGGGTAATGACCGTGTGATGACGCGTGGTACCTTTGCCAATGTCCGTTTTAAAAACCAATTGGCTCCGGGCACAGAAGGCGGGTATACGAAATATCACCCAACGGGTGAAATAACTACCATCTTTGAAGCAGCTGAGAAATACAAAGAAGATGGCACGCCTCTTGTAGCTCTGGCCGGAAAAGAATACGGTACTGGATCCTCCCGTGACTGGGCCGCGAAAGGAACCATTTTGCTGGGTGTTAAAGCCGTAATCGCTGCTTCTTATGAGCGTATTCACCGATCCAACCTGGTAGGTATGGGTGTGCTTCCGCTTCAGTTTGAAGAAGGCGACACACACAAGAACCTGGGTCTGGACGGATCGGAAACATTCAGCATCCATATCGATGATGACCTTAAGCCTCAGCAGACCGTTAAAGTGGAAGCAGAAAAATCAGACGGTTCGGTTGTTGAATTTAATACGGTTTGCCGTATTGATACGCCGGTCGAAATCGATTATTTCCGTAATGGCGGAATCCTGCACAAGGTTCTTCGTGATTATGTGGAAGAGGATAAAAAGTAAATTTAAACAACCTCTCGTGTAAGGCAGGTTATGTTTTAACCGGGATCGTACCAGATCAAATTTTACAGTGAGGGGTACGGTCTCGGCTAACCTGTACTATTTTCACATGTTGGCCAGGTTAAAAAACCTGATTTATCTCAGGCCATTGTGGGATAATATTCGGGAAATCTGCATTGTGAAGAATTTCATTCTGCATGACCGATTATAAGTGTATATTCGTTGGTCTGATCAAACAGAAAATCAAAAGAATAAAGGGTTTCGTCCTTTATTAAATCCGGTATATTACAGACATGGAAGTCAGTTCTGGCAAAAAAACAGGTGATCCGTCTCCGTTGACAGATTTCTCACAGGAGAATCTTCGCCTTTTACTGGACACCATTGAAGGAATAACGCATACAAGAGAGTTTAAGGCGGTTCTGAATGAAAGTCTTGAAGCTGTCAGACTGGTTATGGAGTCTGAAGCAAGTTCATTGATGCTTCTGGATGAGGATTCCGGAGAACTTCAGTTGCGAATCTCAACCGGACCGGTGAGTGAAGAGGTTGCCGGTAAGCGCATTCCCAAAAATAAAGGTATTGCCGGATGGGTGGTACGGAACCGTTCTCCCTATATCACCAACGACATCAGCAAATCTCCGGAATTCTTTGGTGAGCTATCGGAAGGGTTTAAAACCAGGAACGTCATTTGCCTTCCTCTGATCAATCGGGATGGTGAGGTGATCGGTGTGGTTCAGGCGCTGAACAAAAAAAATGACAAGGATTTCAACGAAAACGACATCCCGGTATTTGAAGCGCTGGCCGATCATATTACGATCGCGATCGAAAGAACCCGCTACGTAGACTATCTGCACCTGCGACTGAAGGAGAAGGATGTTCTGGTTGCGGAGATGAATCATCGCATCAAAAATAATCTGCTGGCACTCAATACACTGCTGAGTATTGAACTGGATGGGATTGACGATGAGGAGAGCAGCCGGATTCTTAAAAATATGGATCGCCGACTCAATTCCATGTTTGATCTGCACAATATGCTGATCGAAAAAAATCTGGAGAAGAGTGTCAGACTCGATACCTATCTGGAGCAGATATCCGAGAAGATTCAGGAATCGATGGGGCACATTTTTAGCGCTGCGGAGATTGTATTTTCCGGTGATGAGATTGAAGTGAGCCAGGAGCAGGCTTTGCGATGTGGCCTGATACTGAATGAGCTGATCGTCAATATCTATAAACACGCATTCAGTGAATCGGAGGAAGAGGGAGAGATCAGGGTACAGCTTCAGAAGGAAGAAGGTATCGTGAAACTCAATGTATCAGACAATGGCGTGGGCATGCCGGAAATTGTGGATACCGATAAAAGTGATTCTATGGGAATGTGGATCGTTGAAGAACTTTCTGAGAAAATGGGCGCCAGTATCGATGTGGTTAGCAAGAAAGGGACGCGATTTATCATTACGTTCCCCCTTAAGTAGTATAAACACATTGCTGCATAAGGATATTTGCAAGCAATGTGAGCCGTTCATCAGATTCTGACTTGAACCTCAACAACAAAATCAGCCGAAAATGGATGATATGACAAACAGTCCTGAGGATTACACAGACAGCGATGGCAATCAGCGTCTTCTGATGGATACTCTTGAAGGGATCGACCACACTGAAGAGTTTAAGTCGGTATTGGTGGACAGCATGGAATCCACTCGTCTGGTAATGAATACGGAAGCCAGTTCGCTCATATTGATTGATGAAGAAACCGGCGAGATGTACGTGAGTATGCCTACCGGCCCGGTAAAAATGACCGTTGCAGGCAAGAGTATTCCTCAAAGCAAGGGCATAGCAGGATGGGTGGCCGAGAACAAGCGCCCCTACATGACGAATGATGTTTCAAAATCAGAACATTTTTACGGTGAACTGGCTGAGGGATTCAAGACAAGAAACATTATCTGTGTACCGCTTATAAACCGTGAAAACCGGGTGATTGGTGTGATGCAGGCTTTGAACCGAAGAAACGGTGAAGATTTTACCTCCAAGGATATACCTGTTTTTCAGTCGCTGGCTTCTCACTTTACACTGGCGATTGAACGCTCTAGAATGATCGATACCCTCCACGATCGCCTCAACCAGAAAGATGCAATCATTGCCGAAATTCATCACCGGATAAAAAATAATCTGCAGATTATTTCTGCTTTGATTGAAACCGAACTCCCTGAGATTAATGACAAACATGCCGAGACGGTTCTCCAGGGGATTTCCCTGAGGATACAGTCGATGTCGCGCTTGCATGATATGCTTAGCGAGAAGAACCTGTCGAACGCTGTTGATCTGAAGGATTACCTGACCAAGCTTTCCGAAAAGATTCGGGATACGATGAGTTCTTTTCTCTACGATGTTCAAATCGAACTGGACAGCGAAGAAATCATCGTAAAACAGGAGCAGGCATTGCTATGCGGACTGATACTGAATGAACTGCTTATCAACATTTACAAGCATGCATTCAGCGGCGATGATGAAGAAGCCAAAATACAGATCTCTCTTTACCGATCAGATCGTAACGTTTTCCTGCGTGTTTCGGATAACGGCGTCGGGCTTCCGGATGATTTCAAGCTGCGCAAAAAGGATTCCATCGGCATGTGGATCGTGGATACCCTTCTGAAAAAACTCAGGGCAGATATGGAGGTTGGTTCTGAAGAGGGCACCCGGTTTGAAATTTCATTCAAAGCCTGAGATTTTCAATCTGGTTTCTGTAATCAGGGTAATTTTTCAGAGAGGCCATTTCCCAAGTCCCTGCATCGTAAACATCTTTGCAAAGATTCCCGAAAAAGGGCGTCGCAGCATCAGTTTTACCATTGCTTTGTATAAGGGGCCGGACGTCTCTTTTCTACCCAGGTGCATGTTCAGTTCTGCCCGACGGGCAACATGAGAAGCTATCTTTCTTTGCTTCTCAGAGTATTTTTTAAAGAGATCCTGATAATGATCCTCTGAGTTGAGTGATTCTCTAAGAGTATGAAATGCAGCTTCGGCATCCAGCCAGCCAAGATTCATTCCCTGTCCGCCGATAGGACTGACCACATGCGCGGCATCCCCTGCAATCAGACATCTTCCTGTATAGAAACTGTCTGCAAGCAGATGCTGGACCCCGAAGCTGCTGATCATCGAATTTTGGCAATCCTGAATAGAGTGATTCAGTCGGCTTTCAATCAGAGAATCCAGATCCCTGCGATGGGGTGTGCGGATGTATTCGTCAGTCTTTGCCACCCATCTTCTTCTGCCATCAGGAAGGGGAAAGCACTCTATTAATCCTTCCTCGTGAAGAAATACCGCAGCATCTTCACCAAATGAGGTGTTGTCAGTGTAATCACCCATAATGTACGTGTCGGGATATGGCTTGCCTCGAAACGGTATTTCAAGTGCGTCCCGAATAAAGCCCGATTTTCCATCGCATCCGACTGCAAATCGGGAAATGACGCTCCGGGTTTCTCCATTGATCTGGTAAGACACTTCTACGTTCTCACGTCCCTGAACAATATTTTTTACCTCTGCACCCCGAATCAGGGAATCCGGATCCAACGTGCGAACTTTGTCACTTAAAATGGATTCCGTTCTCCACTGCGGAATAGCCAGAATATATTTGTGCGGACCTGGGAGCCTGTTGAATGAAATCGTGCCGATTTTATTTCGGTTCCAGAACGCGATACCCGTACGGATTTTCAAACCTTCATCCAGAAATTTCTCGGTCAGGTT
>JAWVZW010000111.1:0-6835 GCA_033721975.1 Balneolaceae bacterium | reverse complement strand
TTCACGCAGTGACTCCAGCTCATCATCCGAATTGTCAGGGTGTACAATTTTTACCAGCTCCACCTTGTCGAACTGATGAAGGCGATTCAGACCACGAACATCTTTACCATAGCTGCCGGCCTCGCGTCTCCAGCAAGGTGTGTAGGCAGCATACCGAACCGGGAGATCCTGTTCATTAAAAATCTCATCGCGATGAAAATTGGTTACCGGTACCTCAGCTGTCGGAATGGCAAAAAATCCGTCTCTCGGAACCGTATACATCATATCCTCTTTATCCGGAATCTGGCCTGTCCCGCGGGCTGAGTCTTCATTGACAAAATACGGAGCCTGTAGTTCCGTGTATCCCCGTTCAATGGCTTCATTCAAAAAGAAGTTGATCAGAGCCCGCTGAAGACGTGCCATATTTCCGACATAAAATGGAAATCCTGCACCCGTCACCTTTACACCCCTTTCAAAATCAATCCAGTTTTTTTCATCTGCAATTTCCCAGTGCGGCCTCCTCCACTCTTTTTCCAGTTTGGAGCCTTCCGTCTTAAACACCTGATTGTCTTCCGGAGTGCTGCCTACCGGAACGCTCGGATCAGGAACGTTGGGTATCCTGTATAAAAGTTCATCACGCTCTTCCGAAACCAGTCTTAGCTGATCTTCCAGTTCTTTTATTTTCTCTTTAGTTTCGCCGGTTTCTTGGATCAGTTTTTGGGCTTCCTCCTTTTTACCCTGCCCCATCAGATTACCGATTTCCTTCGCTTTGCTATTGCTTTCGGCCCTCAATTGATCAATCCTGGTTACGAGGCCTCGCCATTCTTCATCTTTTGCGATCACCTGGTCTACCACAGAGATATCCTTATCCCCTTTATTGCTCATTCCTGTCTTGACGATTTCGGGATTTTCACGGATGTAATTGATGTCGAGCATCGGGTTGTATATTGATTTAATAGACTTTTTGATTCCTTTCCTCAAAGATACGGGTAGGCCTGAAAGCTTTGAAATTTTTTTACCCTGATCGGCTTATTCGAATTGAATTCCTAACTAATTAAGGATATTTTCCTAATGGATTAGAAATTTTAGGCCAAATGAGGTTGCCATGAGCATACAACTTGATGAAACAGATATTAAAATCTTAAACCATTTACAGCAGAACGGCAGGGCACAGCGCAATACGATTGCCGATATTGTCCATTTGTCGGTTCCCTCTGTTTCTGAGAGGATGCGAAAGCTTGAAGAGAAAGGGTTGATATCATCCTATAACGCCATTCTGGATGCTAAGAAATTCAATTTTGATATCACTGCCTTCATCTTTGTCGAGGTGGACGGATCTGAGCGTTATCCGGGATTTGTTGAAAATGTATCCGAACATCCCGAAGTACTGGAATGTCACTCCATTACAGGTGACGGCTCACACATCCTGAAGGTACGCACCATGAATACTGCCTCATTTGAAAAATTCCTTTCACTTGTACAATCCTGGGAGGGCGTTACCAGAACCCGGTCCAACATTGTTCTGTCGAGTTTCAAGGAAACCCGGGTACTCCCCATCGAACGAAATGTCGAGTTAAAGAAATAAGCTTGACCCTCATTCAACCATATCGCATTTCGATTCTAACTCTTCTGCTTTTATTCAGTCTGGCAGACATTTCTGTGGGTCAGATAGCCGATTCATCACGTCACTTCCTGGCCGCTGACCTGACCCGCATAAATGCTGAAACAGAATCGTTTACGGCCGAGGATCTCCAGAAATTTCGAGAAGCGGGTATATCTATTTTGCTAGTGGGTCCTGAGACGTCTCTCCCCCCTAATGAGCAGCTCATGGGCTTCAATCTTATTCTGAACAGCGGCAATGCCTACTCCACTGTCCTTCAAATTGAATCTTATTTGTCAGCATTTACTCAAAGCCTGAAGCAGAATATTGAAAATTTTCAGCAGAACTATCCCGACAAACTGGCTGCAGTTGAGGTCTTTCGTTTTCCAAATGACCTGGACCCCGATTTTTTCAGGTTTTCCTCTGGCGTCACCGATTCCATAAGAACATTTACGGATCTTCCTCTTTTTTATAGCACTGCCACCGACTCTTTACACCGGGAATCCGGCCCATTTACCTACATAGCCGAGATAGCTCCGGCAGGTCCAAATGCCGACTATGATTTTTCCTCTTTTCTCCATTTTTATCCATCAGGTAACCTCAGGGTTACAATGCAATCCCTGGATCAGCTACTTACCGTACAAAACGAGCCTGAAAATAGCGTAATCGCGTTCCCCGCAGGCTGGCTTCGCACAGCCATCCACTCCGTAACGGATTTGGATGATGTGCTTCGATATTACACTCGCGGAGAACGTATACCCATGCCTCTTCCGGCAAACACTGCTGAAAGACCGGCAGCCAACTGGAGTGTTCTGATCCTGCTGTTGCTTTGGATCTCCGTATTGCTGCATATGCGATTTCAACCCGTTTACGGTCAGTCACTGCCCCGATACTTTTTCCATCATCCATTTTACGTGATTGATGTGATGGAACAGCGGGTAAGAAATTCCATTCCCGGATTGATTGTATTGGTTCAGCATGCAGTTATTACCGCACTGTTTATCTATGTAGGTTCCGACATTTTGATCTCGGATATCGGCCTGAATGCCCTCCAGCATCAAATACCGGAAATTTTCCTGTTCAATAATCAGCTTCTGTCACTTTCGATAACAGCCTTTTTTATTGCCCTGACAGCCCAAGGAATTTCAGTAATCTGGATTTACTTTTTGAATAAGGAACTCACCAATATCAGCCAGGCTCTCAATTTATACAGTTGGCCTCTGCATGTGAATTTACTGATAGTAACAATACTCGTGGTACTTAGTCAGGTTGGCATTACGGGAACATGGATCGCTATTCTGGCGATTCTATTTGCCATCACGTGGTTCATGAGTTTCAATATGGCTGCCATGGATGCAGCAAAATTTCTCAAAGCCCGGGTTCTCTATCTGATCCTCACACTTGGAATTCATGTATTGCTGGTAATGGCTCTGGTCTGGTTTGTCTTTTATACGCCCTGGGTTTTTGAACCCCTTCAGATGGCTTTTTCATTTCGCTAAAAAGTACCATACCTCATAAGACTGCCTCTCTCTATCCTGTCTGAATGATTTATGGTCTCCTGCTACAGATTACAGAATCTGTTTCCGCAGACGTGCAACCGGAATTTGAAGCTGCTCTCTGTATTTGCTAACGGTTCTCCGGGCAACCTTGAAGCCTTTCTTTTTTAAAATATCGGTCAGTGCCTGGTCACTATAGGGCTTCTGTTTATCCTCATCATCGATCACTTTTTGAAGAATATTCTTTACTTCCCGGCTCGACACGTCGTCTCCGCTTTCTGTCTCCAGACCCTCGCTGAAAAAGTATTTCAGCTCATACACTCCAAAGTTGGTTTGAACATACTTTCCGTTCACTACACGCGACACGGTGGATATATCCATTTCAATACGTTCGGCGACATCCTTCAATATCATGGGTTTCAGTCCATCCCCATGTTTAAAGAAATCCTCCTGAAGGGCAACTATGGTTCGCATGGTTTTCATCAGGGTTTGCTGGCGCTGCTTGATGGAGTCAATAAACCACTGTGCAGATTCAACCTTTTCCTTAATAAAGTTTTTGGCCTGCTTGTCCTCGCCAGAACCGGATTTGTTTTTCAGTTGCTCCCACATTTGTTTGTAGTCGGGTGATATCCGAAGCGGAGGTATATTTCTTTGATTCAGTCGGATCGTAAATTCACCCTTGTCCTCGCTATCATCCGCACCAGGTTCGTAATACACCTCAAAATCCGGTTCAATATAGTTTCTCGAATCGCTTTCCGGGTCGGAGACTGCACCTGGACGGGGATTTAATCCCCGGATGTAATCAAATGCTTCCTTTAATGATTCATCATCTGCATCCAGACGCTTTTTCAATTTTTCGAAATGCTTTTTTTCAAATGCTTCCCATTCATCTTTCAGAATGGTAATCGCCAGCTTTCTGGCATCCGACTGATCTTCTGAAAGACGCGCCTGGCATAAAAGACAATCGCGTAAATCCCTTGAAGCAATGCCTATGGGCTCCAGTTCCTGGATTTTTTTTCTCACTTCTTCAACCTTCTCGGCAGTTACCAGTTCTCCGTAATTGAAAGCTATATTATCCACAACCGCCTCAATATCGCGCCGAAAATAGCCGTCCTCATCAAGTGATCCCAGAATCTGATCCGCGATCAGCATTTCATCCTCACTCAAATCCAGCAGGGCCACCTGTTTTTCCAGTTCCTCCAAAAGGCTCTCATGATAGGGATTAGGCAGATCACGCCATTCTTCGTCACCGCCTGAGGACGGCGATGACGTTCCTGAATAAGCCGTTCCGTCATATTCTGTATTGTGTAGAAACGAATCCCAGTCAATTTCATCATTCTGATCAACAGGGTCTATGCCGGGGTCTTCCTCAGCATCCTCTCCCTCTTTTCGTTCCTGCTCTCTTTCCCATTCAGCTTCCTGTTCACTGAGTGTCTCTTCAGCTGCAGCCGGATCCACCTCTTCCAGCACCGGATTCATCTCAATCTCTTCCTTTACCCGCTGTTCCAGTCCTATCGTCGGGAGCTGCAGCATTTTTACAAACTGAATCTGCTGTGGAGACAGTTTCTGCTGTAAACTCTGCTTTTGCGATATGTTCTGGCCGGTTTTAAGCATGTTTGGTTTCCCCTCTGAATTCACTGCAGGCCATCAAAAAACGATCGTACCACTCTCTGCCATATCGCCTAACCAATGCACTTTCAAGAAACTCCGCTAGATATATTCCTTCTTTTTCCCCTCTTTCACAGCCGGCAGAACAGAGATCGGGTATATATTCAAAGTTGGCGTAGTCGAATCCGGCAATATGTTTCAGCCGTACGGGGTAGAGATGACAGCTGATCGGCTTTTCCCAAAGAAATCTGCCTTCATAAAACGCTCTCTGAATGGCACAAGAAGCCACACCCTGTTCATCTTTTACAACAAAGATACATTCTCCGGACTCTATACAGTTAATTTCATAGCCGCTTTCCGAATCACCCAGTACTACCCCCTCTTTTTCGGCCTTTTTGACGGCCTCAGGGTTTAACTCTTCCTTCAGTTGACGAAATGCTTTGTTGAGTACAGGTCTTTCTCCCGATGAAACGGGCGCACCGGCGTCGCCCACTACACAGCATGCCCCTTTGCAAACCGAAATGTTACAGGCAAATTTTGCCGTCGCGATATCTTCTGATAAAATTACATCGTCAACTCGTATCATACCGTCAAGGAAGTGAAATTTCTACTTCATGCAAAATGGTTTTCATTCCAGTAATGCGGATCATTAGCTCTTTTAGAAACGCAATGAAGACTTCAATCGGTCAGATCAGCTCAAAATATTTGCCCGCCGTTTGCTTTACGGCACCCAGCATTTCCAGTTCCAGCATCATGGGGAGTAATTTAAAGCCGGGTTGATCCATTTGTTCTGAGAGTTTATCAATGTGCACTGTCCCCGTGGAAAGTGCCATACATAGGTTCTTCTGCTCATCAGTTAAATCCAGATTCTTCCAAAGCGATTCGGGTTGTGGAGTACCGGAATCATCATCCTGAGCCGGAGTAAAGGAGAGCTCTTCAAAAATATCATTACGTGACTGAATCAATTTTCCCTGTCCTGACCGGATCAGGTAATTACAGCCCACACCGCCCTCTGTTCCAAGCGGATGAGGAAGTACAAAAACTTCCCGATTCTGATCTAGGGCGTACCGGGCCGTGATCATGCTTCCGCCCTTGATTCCTGATTCAACGACCAGGATACCATGGCTCATTCCGCTCACGATTCGATTTCTTCCGGGAAAGTTTACGGCATCAGGCGGAGTATCCGGAGGATATTCTGTAATGATGGCTCCTCCGTGTTCGACAATTCTTCGTGCAAGGCCTGAGTTTTTACCCGGATAAATCACATTGATTCCGGATCCTAAAACCGCAACTGTTTTACCCCCTGCATCCAGTGTTTCACGGTGTGCCGCCGTATCTACCCCGTATGCCAGACCACTGTTAATGCAGATTCCGGCTTCCACAAGCTCTTTTACCCAAAATGCTGTCTGTTTGAGCCCATATTTCCCGGGCCGTCTGGTCCCTACAACGGCAATTCCATGAAGCCTCAAAGCGTCCGGATTACCCAAAACCCAGAGAATCAAGGGCGGATCATAAATGTGCCGCAGGAGCTCTGGGTAGTTTTCATCATCGAAAGCGATCAGCCGGGCGCCGATCTTTTCCGTTTTCAATAAAATCTTGTCGACCTGCTTCCAGTTCCTGAATCCGGCCAGATTCCGGGCAATATTTTCCCCGATCCCGTCAGTTTTCATGAGTTCAGATATGCTGCAGGCAAACAGATCCGATGCGTTTTTTATATCCTTGTGCTGCAGCAACATTCTGGCCCGCTGGAGACCCAGGCCGGGAACCAGCTGGAGCGCAATTAATCCCCTATAATGACTCTCCCTGTTCAATATTCTGCAATTTCCCCCATATCAGCTCTTTCAGTTCATCCATTCCATACCCGGTGGCTGAGGAGATCCTGATGACTTCCACATCATCCTCGATTTGCAACGGGCTTTCAAGTTCATAGCCTTCTTTAAGATCCATCTTGGTGATGGCCAGAATACGTGGTTTGTCATGAAGGTCCGGCCTGTATGCCTTGAGCTCATGTAGCAGGGCCGAATATTCCTCTTCGATCTCCGTATCACACCCTACCATAAAAAGCAGCACGTTATTTCGCTCAATATGTCTCAAAAACTGTAGTCCAAGACCTTTCCCCTGATGCGCATCTTCAATAATTCCCGGGATGTCG
>JAWVZW010000110.1:0-6858 GCA_033721975.1 Balneolaceae bacterium | reverse complement strand
GCTTTATCCACCGCATCATGGTCATGACCGTCCACCACCTGCACATCCCAGCCATACGCTTCAAACCGGGCTTTGGTATCGTCGGTAAACGCCAGATCGGTAGATCCGTCGATGGAAATATTGTTGGAATCGTACAGATAAATAATTTTGCTCAGCTTCAGATGCCCTGCCAGTGAGGCGGCTTCATGGGAAATGCCCTCCATCAGGTCACCGTCACTTACAATTCCATACGTGTAGTGATCCACCAGCTTATGCGTATCCTTGTTGAATACTGCCGCCATATGAGCCTCGGCCATCGCCATTCCTACACCGGTTGCAAATCCCTGGCCCAGCGGACCCGTGGTTGTTTCCACGCCCGGGGTCATTCCATATTCAGGATGGCCGGGTGTAATGCTTCCAAGCTGCCTGAAATTCTTAAGCTCTTCCATCGGGAGATCATAGCCGGTGAGATGAAGAAGCGAATAGAGAAGCATTGAACCGTGCCCGGCCGAAAGAATAAATCGATCCCGGTCGAACCAGTCCGGATTATTGGGATTGTGTTTCAGAAACCGGGTCCAGAGTACGAATGCGGCATCTGCCATGCCCATCGGCATCCCCGGGTGACCGGAGTTGGCCGCCTGAACGGCATCCATGGAAAGGGTTCTGATTGTGTTTACACAGCGCCGGGTCAGATCGTCAGACATAAATAGATTGGGTTGCTAAAGCAGTTTTATTGAAGATTGGTTAACGGCCAAAAAGATAGCCAAGATCAGTACAAGGAGAAAGAATTTCTTGGGCCTTCGGTGCTAAATTCTGAGACGATCCTGCTCAGTCTGATCCTCATCGCTTCCTGCTTTGATATAGAGTGCCGATACGGAGATCAGAATCAGTAGGATACCGGCAATCTTCAGCACATTTAGTTCATCACCAAAGTAAGCCACACCGATCGCGGCAGCCGTAACCGGTTCTATCATTGCCGTTATGGACGCCCTACCTGCTTCCATCCTGTTCAGGCCTTCGGTATATAACAGATATGCCAGTGCTGTCGGGAAAAAGCCCAGTCCTATGATCATAAACAGGAATTCAGGCGTTGCCGCTTGTGCTGGCCATGGCTGACCCACGATCCATGTGAATGGGATCAGAAAAATGGAGGCGAACAGAAACGTGTAGAAAATGATGGTCAGCGGCGGGTATTTCTTTAGTGCAAATTTGCTGAAAATGCTATAGAGTGCGTAGCCGAATCCGGCTCCCAGTCCGGTGAGAAGACCGTACAGGGTGATAGTTGAAACACTTGAAGGGAAAAGGCCGGACACCAGTTCCACTCCCACAAAAGTAAAAGCCAGGGCGATCCCCTTACGCAGGGTGATGGTTTCACTGAACAGAAATGCAGACAGAATCACCACGAACGCAGGACCTGTATAGAGCAGAATCACCGCAACAGATAACGACGTTTCACTGATGGCGGTAAAATAACACCAGTTGAAAAAACAGACGCTAATGATCCCGGTTCCGACGAAATACTTGTAATGAGCCGGTTCCACATAAAGCACCGAGGGTTTGTATACCCTAAGGAAAACAAACAGCAAAACGGTGGCCATGACGGCCCGAACGGTTACGATCTGCAGGGATGTAAATTCTGCTGCATGCAGATATTCCGTAAAAAAGCCAATACAGCCCCAAAGCGCGGCAGCTGCGCCCACCATCAAAGCAGGAAGTGTATTGGCATTTCGCATTAAATAGCGTATTACACTGTTCAGGATCGTACCAACTTAGCATCAGGTCCGCCTTCAAATCAAGTTATTCCTGCATAAATAAAAAAAGCCCTCCTGGTTGAGGAGGGCTTTCTTGAAAAGTCGTTCTTGCTTTTGCGATCAGTTCATACCGAAACGATTACCGGCCGGTTGGCGTGTGGCCTTCACACTTCAGCTCAAACTGAAGCTCGTGATTGGCCGGATCGGTAAAGTCTCCATAGCGCGCATTTTCAAACGAGCTGCAGGCATTTTCCTTCTGACCCAATCCCTTGTAGGCCATTCCAAGCTCGAAGTGAATCTTGGCTTTGTCGGTAACACCGCCGCTCTCATAATTCAGCGCCATCTGCGCCTCATCCAGAGCCTGATCCCATGCTCCTCTCAGGTTATAGATTTCTGCCAGACGGTAGTGTGCATCGGCAGACTGAGACACATAGTTTTCGACACGGTTCAGAAGTGCGATCGCACGGTCGTACTGACGCTCATCCTTGAGAGTTACAGCTCTATAAATCAGTTCTTCGGCTGCACCTTCCCGTGCATTATTCAGGGTACGGGTATCATTCACACGCTGTGCAACTTCGATGGCACGATCGTACCACTGCATGAACCCGTCAACATCACTTGGATTCATGGCTTTGCTCACTACCGCTTTCTGATAGTAGGCAACCGCGTAATTCGGATTCAGCTCAATCGCACGGTCCAGATCAGCCATGGCCGCATCGTAATTTTCCTGCCGGAATTCCAGGATAGATCGTACATAGTGCAGCTGCGGGATGGCCGCCGTTGCCTGCTGTACCACTTCCTGATCTCCAAACTCTTCACCGATCTCTTTTGCCTCCTGGAAATTTTCCAGTGCAGTGTTGATCGATTCAATGGTTCTTTCCTGCTGGTACTGACGGTAGGAGTTGGATGCACGGCTGCGGGCTACCCTTGGGAGCGTCTCTTCAATCAGCCCGACAATATCATCGATATTATTTTCGCGGGCTCTTTCGAGAGCGTCATAAAACAGGGTGATGGCATTGGAAAACTGACCGCTGCCTGCCTGTTCCTGAGCCTGGTTATACAGTTCAATAACTTGCGCACGGGCTTGATCCTGTGCATGGGTTTTATCGGCTGCTACCAGCATTAAAGTGACTGCAGCAAACAGTGAAACGAAAAGTTTGAAAGATTTCATGGTGATCTTTTTTATTTGTTACTGTGCATTGAAACGGGCTCAACTTAATGAAATTTTAAATACAATATCACTAAAGCCTGTTTCTTTATTAAAAACTCTGTTCAGGCAAAAAAGTTTCCTAATAGGAAAAGTTGGGTTCCGGCTTCTGTTTACGATAGAACTCACAAACGTGCCTTACCGCTTCCTGATGGTCATCTGTCAGAAAGAATAAATCCGTGTCCTCAGGGCTGATCAGGCCGTTTTCTTTCAGCTGACTCGTAATCCAGTCCACCAGTCCTGACCAATAATCCGTACCGATCAGGACAATCGGAATTCGCTTGATCTTATTCGTTTGAATCAGCGTGAGCGTCTCAAAAAGCTCATCAAGAGTACCAAACCCGCCGGGAAATACGATAAATCCCTGCGCATACTTTACAAACATCACTTTACGCACAAAAAAGTATCTGAAATTGATTTCGTATTTGGGGTGCACATAGTCGTTGGTTCCCTGCTCAAATGGCAGTTCAATACCCAAACCCACCGATTTGCCACCTTTGTTGTGTGCACCGCGATTTCCCGCTTCCATAATTCCGGGTCCGCCACCGGTAATCACCCCAAATCCGTTTTCTGTAATCATTTCAGCGGTTTTAATCGCCTTTTGATAATATTTGCTGTCAGGTTTCAGGCGGGCTGATCCGAATACGGATATGCAGGGACCGATACGCAGAAGTTTGTCATAGCCGTCAACAAACTCCCCCATAATCTTGAAAATGCTCCACAAATCCTGATTGCTTTCATTCTCAAATTGGTCGGATGGCTTTTCCTGTTTGGATAAAAATTCCTTATCTGACATGGCAGTCTGTATTCTATTCTATCTGGTTGAAAGTGATACGGATAATGTGATTCCCGGCGTACCGTCGGCCAGCAAAGCAGGGCTCAGCACCGTTCTTGCCGACAGGTCGTCCGATACGTCAAAGCTCCTCATGTGGGCAAAAACATACGCATCCACCGCATTCAGGCCATAAGCCAACAAAAAGACGACAGCCATAAAATCACGGCGGTTCCTCAGGCTGTTGCGATTCGACTGAAGCTGCGACCTGTTTACACCCTGTAGCCTCGGGGGTGTGGGACCAAATCTCAAATCGGTGTTATCGGGAAAACTATTATAATAAGCGGCCCTGTAGTCCTGATATTGCCCGTTCAAATAGTATGTGTAATAACCAACACCGGCAAAAAGACCATACACGATCGGTACTTTCCAGGCCTGACGATTTACAATTTGTCCCCAGCCCGGAATCATCAGCGATTTAAACATCACGGATTTGGGTTCGGGAAACGACGTTTCAATTGAATCAGTCGTGTCGGGCACCTGCATATGCATCAATGCAGAAAACGGGTCAGAGCTGGTGTAAACGGACTTCTTCAGCAGGCGGTATTCTTTGCCTTCAGAATAGGGTGATTGCGCACCGGCTTGAGAACAGGCGATCAACAACACACATATACCCGTGAAGCCACGCTTAACCCATTTCATCGAAAATCTGCATCAATCGTTCCAGATCGTCGTTTGAATAATATTCGATACGGATCTCCCCGCCCTTTCCATTACCCTTCGGTTTTACATCTACTTTGGTGCTCAGCGTGGACCGGAGCCGTTTTGAAATTTCATTGAGGAACGGATCACTCGGCTTTTTAATGGATTTTGATGATCCGGCTTGCTCGTTTTTCTTTTCAAACGATTTCACAAGATCTTCCGTCTGCCGAACCGATAGCGATTTGGACAAAATCTTTTTCAGGAGCTTTCTCTGATCTTCCTCATTCTTCAGGTTGATCAGTGCCCTGGCGTGACCCGTGCTGATCCGTTCATCCCTTAGAGCCGCCTGGATAAAGTCGGGCAGCTGCAGCAGGCGCAGCATATTGGTGACCGTTGTCCGGTTTTTTCCAACCCGTTCAGCTACCTCGCCCTGTGTATAGCCGCATTCATCAATCAGCCGCTGATAACCCATCGATATCTCGAGCGGATTCAACTGTTCACGCTGAATATTTTCAACCAGCGCAAAGGCAATCACCTGCTCATCGTCGGCTTCCCGGATATAGGCAGGAATTTCATCGATCCCGGCCAGTTTGCTGGCCCGCAGACGGCGCTCACCGCTGATTAGTTCAAAACGCTTTTCGCCAAGATAGCGGACGGTAATAGGCTGAATCAGTCCGTGTTTACGGATGGAAGAGGCCAGTTCTTCAAGCGCTTCTTCCTTGAATTCTGTACGCGGCTGATGCGGATTCGGTCGGATATGCTGTACCGGAATATCAAGAACCACATTTACGCGCTCGGCCGGCTCGATGGGAACGGCAGTTTTTGTCTTTGTCGCATCTTCTTTCCCCTCTTTTCCTTCATCATATTCAGGAAAAAAAGCTCCAAGACCGCGACCCAATACTTTTTTTGACATAACCTTACCCTATTCCAATCAATTCTATTCAGACAAAACGGGGCTGTTTTTGAACAGCTTTTTGTTTCGCTGGATAATTTCACGTGCCAGAGACAGATAATTCTTTGCGCCGACGCTTGTGGCATCGTAGAGCAGTGCCGGTTTTCCAAAACTGGGTGCCTCGGCCAATCGAACATTTCTGGAAATGACGGATGAAAACACCCTGTCATCAAAATAACGCTTCACTTCATCAGCTACCTGGTTTGAAAGCCTTGTGCGTGTATCATACATCGTAAGCAGTACGCCTTCGATCTCAAGATCCGGGTTCAGATGCTGCCGGACAATTTTGATGGTATTCAGAAGCTGTCCCAATCCTTCCAGAGCAAAATATTCGCACTGAACAGGGATCAGTACCGAATCGGATGCCGTCAACGCATTGATCGTCAGCAAACCCAGCGAGGGCGGACAATCAATAATGATAAAATCGTATTTCTCTTTGAGCGGCTCGATGGCTTTCGAAAGAATGCGCTCCCGCTGGTTGCGGTCTACCATTTCAATTTCAGCACCCACCAGGTTGATATGGGATGGAATCAGATCCAGAAACGATAATTCCGTCTCTTTGACCGCCTGAGTGGCTTCCACACCTCCCACCATCACCTCATAGACCGAGTTGGATACGGTTTTGGGTTCGATACCCAAGCCGCTGGTCGTATTGCTCTGGGGATCGATATCCAGTATGAGCGTGGGATGCTCAATGGCAGCCAGACTTGCTGCGAGATTAATAGCCGTTGTTGTTTTACCTACGCCTCCCTTTTGGTTGGCGATGGAAATAATTTTACCCATTCAGTATACAGGTACGATTAAGATGAACTTTGAATCAGAATATAACCCTCAGCCAATAGGTAACCAAAAGAAGTTATTCACATCTGATCGTGGATAAGACGTACAGACCCTTGATTATTTTACACTTACAATTCTAATAATGTCTGCTCCCCAAACGGATTGTCAGGGACGTGAACCGGTAAGCTGAAGCTGTCTCTGCATGCTTCGGAAAGAATCCGTATCGGTAACGGGTCTGAGCCGCTGGTAGCTGTTTCTGAAGATTGAATCAAAAGAAGCCGCCTCAGTCTGGCCAATGCGGTCGCTGAACCGGATCATTTCGTTGTTATCAACCCATGGATCTACTTTTGCAGATGCTGTTTCACCGGCCATGTTCACAGGCATGATGGGCGAGGGTGTCGGTGTTTGAATCATCGTACCGGTTCCCGCTGACGCTGAAGCCTGCTGCGATGCACTGTCAAGACCTATTCCTTCAGTTGACGGATTCGGATCGTTCATGAGTGCCGTAGCCGTGAATCCGGCAAACAGTACTGCTGCCGCTGCATAGAGGAGTGGCCTGTGCCAGCTTGTACGATCGCTGGACCGCTGTGCAGCCATAGCGAACACCGTATCGCACAGCTCCTTGGGCGGATCTACATGTGGAAGATCATTCAGCCGTTCAGTCACTTTCTTGAACGACTCTACTTCGATTAACAAATTTTCATTCTCACTCAGC
>JAWVZW010000109.1:0-6875 GCA_033721975.1 Balneolaceae bacterium | reverse complement strand
CGTTATTTATTTTCCCGGAAGTGCTGCACTGTTTCGTACCAACAGCCAGAATTTTTCAGAGTATTATGAATTCCCCGTTTTTTTATCCTTCCTCGTTAATAATGGACGGGCTGTATTCTTTCCGGTATATAAAGGCACGTTTGAACGAGGAGTCGATATGGATGTTATGCCGATACTCAGCAATGGCACAAATGCTTATACTGATTATTTAATCCAGGTTGTCAAAGATTATCGACGGAGCCTTGATTATCTCGAAACTCGCAATGACATAGATGATCAGAAGTTTGCCTTCTATGGAATGAGCTGGGGGGGATGGATGGGAACCATCATTCCCGCTGTTGAAGAACGGTTGAAAGCAAACATTCTACTGGCCGGCGGGATGTTTTCACAGGGTCAGCCTGAAGCTGAGCAGATCAATTATGTAACAAGGGTGGACATCCCTACGCTGATGCTGAACGGCAGATATGATTCAACCCGACCTTACGATACCTCAATCAAACCCTTGTTTGATCTTTTAGGAACACCCGAGGAACAGAAAAAATTAGTGGTTTACGATACGGATCACATTCCTCCTAAGGTAGAATACATCAAGGAGATACTGGATTGGCTGGATCTGCATTTGGGTGCAGTCAACTAAAGCTTTTTAAGCTTCCATTTTATATCCTAAAGCTTATTTTGAATAAGATATTATTGAATACATTTTACCGGGACAATAAAACCATAAGACTTTTAGGAGAGATTTTATATAGTTAGAGATATCCTGAAGCTGCCCTAAGTCAACCATAAAGTACATAAAAGAGGTATCTATGAAACTCTACACTTATCTGACAGTTTTCACTATTCTGTTTTTTACATTGATCATGTATACGGACGCTAAGGGACAGGTCGATGCCCGTATGCTCCGTAATCCGGATGTGTCTCAGACTCATATCGCATTCGTGTATGCCAATGATATCTGGATTGTATCGAAAGAGGGTGGGGTTGCCAATCGGCTGACCAACGCTGAAGGACCGGAAATGTTTCCCAAGTTTTCACCTGATGGCAGTCATATTGCCTATATGGCGAACTACAATGGGAATAATGATATTTATGTAATCCCTTCGATGGGTGGCACTCCGGAAAGATTGACTCATCATCCTATGGACGAACGGGTTCTTGACTGGTATCCGGATGGGAACTCCATCCTTTTTGCTTCACCCCGTGAAAGTGGAAGGCAGCGATTTTCACAGTTTTATAGAGTATCCGTAGAAGGGGGGCTTGCTGAAAAATTACCTATTCCCTATGGAGAATTTGGTTCGATATCACCAGATGGCAAGAGTATAGCGTATACTCCCAAGTCCCGTGCATTTCGAACCTGGAAGAGATACCGCGGCGGTATGAATGCTGATATTTATCTGTTCAATCTGGATACCTATGCATCTGAACGCATTACAGATACAGATGCCAACGATGAACATCCAATGTGGTATGGCTCGTTGGTATATTATCTTTCAGATAAAGGATCTGATCAGCGAAACAATTTATGGATATATGATACTACTACCGGAGAGGAACGCCAGCTGACTACTTATACAGAGTATGATATTCATTTTCCGTCAATTGGGCCCGACGAATTGGTCTATGAAGCAGGTGGAATTCTATATGCAATGGATCTGGAATCTGAGGAGACACGAGAGGTCAGTGTCGATGTGATTACTGATTATATTTCCCTTCAAACCCGTACAGAACAAGTAAATAATCTGATACAGAACGCAGATATATCACCGTCCGGAAATAGGGTAGTATTTCAGGCTCGCGGTGAAATCCTGTCAGTTCCAGCCAAGAACGGTCCGGTCATAAATTTAACTCGCAGCTCGGGTGTCGCGGAACGGTATCCTGCTTGGTCAAATGATGGTAAACTCCTAGCCTACTGGAGTGATCGAACAGGGGAGTACGAATTGGTGATCCGGGATAACTCCGGTTCCGGAGATGAGAGCATACTGACTGATACAGGAGAAAAATTTAAATACAGTCTATTCTGGTCGCCTGATAACACCATGCTGGCATTTGTGGATAATGCGAACCGTATCCGGATATATGACAGGGATGAAGATGAATTGATGACTATTGATACCTCTCCATGGATGGGTGAAGGGCAACTTGCCGCTTTTACAATGGATTGGTCTGCCGATAGCCGTTGGCTCACTTATTCCAGGCAGCTAAGTAGCCTGCATACAGCCGTATTTTTATATGATACAGAGAATGACGAACTGACCCAGGCCACTTCGGGGTATTATCCGGATCAGAATCCGGTTTTCGACCCAGATGGAAACTATCTGTATTTCATTTCAGGCAGAACATATAATCCATTGTATGGGGATCTGGACGGAAGCTGGATCTATGCCAATATATCGAACTTAGTGTTGGTTCCGCTGACCGTTGATACCGACTCTCCTTTTGCACCTAAAAATGATGAAGTACAGGTTACTGATGACGAAGATTATTCAGGAAATGGGGAGGAAGAAGTTGAAGGAGAATCATCAGTTACAATTGACCTGAATACTTTTGAAGAACGGGCGATCCATATTCCAGTTGAAGCGGGTAATTACAGAAGTCTGTCTGCCCTTCCCGGTAAGCTTTTTTACCTGAAAGCCCCACGTACCGGATCAGGTGGTAACGGTGCTACTTTAAATATGTATGATCTGGAAGCTCAGGAAGAAAAAGAGGTGATGGCTAATGTCAATGGTTACGCCATCTCTGCTAAAGGAAATAAAATTCTTGTGATAAGCAACGGACAGTTTGGGATTATAGATCCTGCACCGGGTCAAAGTATCAGTAATCCGCTTAGGGTAACAGAGATGACCTCCAACGTGGATCCCCGTGCGGAATGGCAGCAGATCTTTGAGGATGCCTGGAGATTTTCCAGGGATTATTTCTATGATGAAAACATGCACGGAGTAGATTGGGATGCCATGAAAGAACGGTATCAGCGCATGTTGAATGACGCTGTGACCAGAGAAGATGTTAACTATGTAATTGGTGAGCTTATAGCTGAACTGAATGCTTCTCATACCTACCGGGGTGGGGGAGATGTTGAAGATGCTACGAATACCTCAGTCGGTCTCCTGGGAGTGGATTGGGAATTGGTAAATGGTTCATACCGGATTGCTAATATTATTGACGGTGGTCCGTGGGACAGTGAAGTACGGTCACCATTAAACCGGCCGGGGTTGGACGTCGAGGTGGGTGACTATATTCTTTCCGTGAATGGAACACCCATTCATGCTGAATCAGATCCATATGCAGCTTTCCAAGGCCTGGCAGGGAAAACGGTTGAGCTTTTGATCAATGAAACCCCAGATATGGACGGAGCCAGTAGTATTTTAGTGGAAACTCTTCCAAGTGAAACACGCCTCAGGCATCTGGCCTGGATAGAATCCAACAGAAAAAGGGTGGAAGAGGCTACAGATGGAAGAGTAGGGTATATCTACGTCAGGAGTACCGGGGTTGATGGACAGAATGAACTGTACCGGCAATTTATGGGTCAGTACCATAAAGAAGCTCTGATCATAGATGAACGTTTTAACAGTGGTGGACAGATACCGGATCGGTTTATCGAACTCTTAAACCGTCCGGAACTGGCATACTGGGCTGTGCGGGACGGTGAAGAGATTAAATGGCCTCCGATCTCTCATTTTGGTCCTAAAGTAATGCTGATAAATGGGTGGAGCGGATCTGGTGGAGATGCTTTTCCGGCTTACTTCAAGGAAACCGGACTGGGCCCGCTGATTGGTACCCGAACCTGGGGTGGTCTTATCGGAATATCCGGATCTCCAAATCTGGTTGACGGTGGCACCGTGACTGTTCCGACATTTAGAATGTATTACCCGGATGGCGAGTGGTTTCCTGAAGGCCATGGGGTTGAACCGGATATCTACGTTGAAGATGACCCGACACAACTGGCACGCGGTGTGGATCCTCAATTGGAAAGAGCGATTGAGGAAACACTCAGGTTAATGAGAATTCAGCCTTATACCAAGCCGCCGCGACCTGCTAGCGAAGATCGTTCAGGTAATTGACCTTGAGGTTGGCAGACTGGCTTTATAAGTATTCAGGTCAGTCTATCCTTACTTTTCAGTTAGCTCGAAAAAAAACTAAGATAAGTTTTTTCAATCACCTGATAAAAGCTCATCAGGATAGTTCGGGGCTAGAATTTAAGAAAACCGACACTCCGAAAGCTTTCGGGGTAACAAACAACAACCCTTTTTTTTAATTAGAGATAGTCTTCAATTTTGATCGTGCCATCAATCAGCAGTCGTATGATTTTTTAGACTTCCATCGCTTGATGATACTCTCGGTAGTTCTGGCTTGGTCACAGTCTGGAAATGGATGTTGATAAACGATCTTTAAAGGGCATAATTTTTGGGTTTAGCCGCCGGGGGAGGTGTTGTGTGATATTAAACGCTGATCCACATTTTCCGAAACACCGGTATAATACGTTTCTTTCACCTCTGATTGGATGATATATAAGTAGCACCTCATAGGGGAGACTTCCTCTTTAAAACTAAAAAACCTCTACCGCAAAGATACGATAGAGGTTTTAAAAAAGCTCCCCAGAAGTATCGGACTTGCGAATTTTGTTCTCCATAAAATGGCCTCTTAGGGCTTTAAATAGGGGTACGAAAGGATATAAGTTCGAAATTGACTGGGAAAAATTGCTCAAAATATACCCTTTTTTGAATCATGCGAACCTTTGTAAACCACGCTTTTCTGTTAACCAGAAACCGCCTGAAAAGAAGAAACTCTCCCCTGCTGAGCAAACTAAGTTGTACCGAAAATTACTGGACTCTGGGAAGGTGAAGAACAAAGCTGCTATTGCCCGGAAGTTTGGGGTAAGCCGCGCTTGGGTGACGAAGGTTTTAATTCATTATTAAAAAAAGAGCTGGTCTGTCCAGCTCTTCTAATCTTTTCTTGGTGTTGTTTTATTCAGTTTCAAACTGCGCCAACAAGGCGGGTATAACTACCATATTCAACAAGGTCGAACTCAGTAGCCCGCCAAGTATAACTTGCGCCATCGGCGACTGTATTTCATTACCCGGTTCGCCGGCAGCCAAAGCCAGTGGAATGAGAGCAAGGCCGGCGGTGAGCGCAGTCATCAGTATGGGGTTGAGTCGTTCCATTGCTCCCTGACGGATAGCCTGTAGGAATTCTTTCCCTTCTTTACGCAACTGCTGGTAATGAGAAACCATTAAGATTCCGTTTCGAGTCGCGATTCCAAACAAGGTGATAAAGCCTACTAATGAGGCAATAGAAATGGTCCCACTGGTAAACAACACGGTGTAAATTCCGCCGATCAGGGCAAAAGGCAAGTTCACCATCACCAACAGAGCCGTGGAAAGTGAACCAAACTCCAGATAGAGCAGCAGATAAATTGCAGCAATAGCTAAGATGCTCAGCAGAGATATGGTGCGGGTTGCCTGAGCTTCACTTTCAAACTGTCCGCCGTATTCCACAAAGTAGCTTTGTGGGAAGCTGACATTTTGAGCAACATTGGCGCGGATCTCATCGACGGTACCGCGCAGATCTCGCCCGGCTACATTGGCAGAGACTACGATCTTACGCTGCACATTTTCCCGGCTAATGGTATTCGGTCCGCTTCTTGATTTCACCGAAGCCAGTTCTGCCAGAGGTACAATGGTTCCGTCTGCCAGATTGAAGGTGGCCTTTTGAACGGCTTCGATGCTGCCCCGATGATCTTCGTCAAAACGCACCAACAAGTCAAACATCTTGTCGCCTTCCAGTACTTGAGAGACTACCTCTCCAGCGAAAGCTACATCCACCATCTCCGCAAGCTGCTGTATGGTGATGCCATACCGGGCCAGTGCTCTTCGGTCTGGTCGGATTTGAATCTGTGGCACGTTCTGTTGCTGTTCTACCGACAAATCTACCACGCCTTCCACGGTTTCCATCTGTCCCCGGACTTCTTCGGCCAAAGCCCGAAGCCTGAACAGATCTGTTCCGAAGATCTTCACGGCGATATTAGCACGGGTTCCGGAAAGCATGTGGTCGATACGGTGGCCGATAGGCTGACCAATGGTAATATTGGTTCCGGAAACCACACTGAGGTCTTCACGAAGTTCCGCCAACACTTCTTCTTTTGTAGTGCTTTCTGGTATATCCAGTTCGGCATCGATCTCGGAAGCATTCACTCCCTGAGCATGCTCATCCAGCTCGGCTCGGCCTGTTCTTCTTGAGGTTGAAGAAACCGCCGGGTGCTCAAGCAGAATCTCCTCAATCCGCTGACCGATGGCATTGGATTCGGTGAGAGAAGTTCCGGGTATGGTCACCGCACTGATTACCAGGGTTCCTTCATTAAATTCGGGCAGAAAAGATCGTCCCAAAAATGGCAGGATCACCAGGGTCCCCAGAAATAACACGAGGGTAGCACCTATTATGGTTTTCTTGAATCGAAGCACGACATTCAGGACTTGTTCATAGCCTGATTTCAGTTTTTTGGTAAACCAGCTCTCTTCCAGTTTTCCTTTCGGTGCCTGACTTGGAAGCAGGTAATAACACAAGGCAGGCGTTACCGTCATGGCAATGACCAGCGAGGCACCAATGGAAATGATATAAGCCAGGCCAAGGGGTTGCAGCATACGTCCTTCAATACCGCTTAAGAAAAACAGTGGAATAAACACGATCATAATAATCAGTGTAGCATTGATAATGGACGAACGAATTTCCTTTGAGCCTTCAAAAACGACCTCAATGGCCGGTTTCTGTTCGGCTTCCGGGAGCTTCGAGTTTTCCCTGAGCCGCTTGAACACATTCTCTACGTCAATGATGGCATCATCGACGATCACGCCTATGGCAATGGCCATCCCGCCCAAAGTCAT
>JAWVZW010000108.1:0-6878 GCA_033721975.1 Balneolaceae bacterium | reverse complement strand
CTGCGATCCGATGTGTCCGTATCCGATGATCCCGATTCGTTTTCCGCGGATCTCATAACTCTCCCTGGCATCCTTCAGCCAAATGCCTTCATGAGCTTTTTTGTCACGCAGCGGTATTTTTCTGAGGAGCATGATGGATTCCGCAATCACCAGCTCGGCTACCGACCGGGTGTTGGAGTACGGGGAGTTGAAAACCGTGATACCTGCACGCGTAGCTGTGGCCAGATCCACCTGATTGGTTCCTATACAGAAGCACCCCACCGCCTTAAGTTTCGGCGCATTCCGGATGACCTTTTCGGTGATCTGTGTCTTTGACCGGATGCCTATCACATGTACATCAGCAATCTTATCAAGCAGTTCCTCTTCACTCCAGGCTATGTCATGCCGCTCAACATTGGCAAAGCCGTTTTTATTGAGATTTCTGACCGCTGAGGGATGGATTCCCTCAAGCAGCAGAATCTTGATGTTTTCCTTTGGATAGGAGAGATCGAGATTTACCTGGGTCATGCCTGAAGTGCTTTCCGTCAATTATTTGGATTACAAGTTGTAAATGTAAGCAACATAAATCAGAATGTAATCCGGAAAGCGGTTTCATGGCCGAAAGAAAAAACATGATATGTCTAACGGGGTCAGATCTGGAATTTGGGCCTGGGTGTGAATTGGGCTAAGGCGATGATTGGGGTTGAATAGACATACCATGTTTGATGAGGAGGCTATTCCTCAAAAACCAACGCGTCGGGATCGGCGCCCAGCTCTTTGAGATATTTCATCATCGCCTCATTAAAGGGCATCGGACCGCAAACATAAAAAGGCTGATCGAAATCATCGATATGATTGCTGAGGAAGTTTTTATCGATATGGCCGTCCAAAAACAGGTGATCGTCGGTAGGTTCATCGGTAATGGCATTGATAAACTGGTCGCCCAGGATGTTTTCAAACTCATCTTTCAGGATGATATCCTTGTCAGACTTATTGGAAAAAATGAGCTTGTTATCTCCAACCTTGCCTTTCTTTTCAAGGTCCCGAAAGATGGCGATAAACGGCGTGACTCCCGCACCGCCGGCTAAAAATACGCCTTCACCCTTGTATTCAATCGTACCCCAGGGGTCATCAATAATCAGGGCGTCTCCTTTTTTAAGCTTACCGATTTGTTCGGTTACGCCATCATGATCCGGATAGATTTTTATGACGAATTCCAGGTATGGATCCGAGTTCAGAGAGGTAAATGTAAACGGACGCTTTTCATCTCTCCATCCATCTTTGTCGATGGATACTTCGGTAGCCTGACCCGGCGTAAATGAGAAATCGTACGGCTTTTCGAGACGTATTTGCCGGACATCATGAGTAACTGGCTGAATATCTGTAATAAGTTGTGTATATGGCATGACTACATTTTCTTTGTTGATTGTCTGCACATATTACAATGCCAGCCGGAAATTCATTCAGTCCGGATCGGTTCGAAGCTATCCAGAAAAGGTTTTTGGGCCTGAGTTTCAGACTTCTGTCTTACTCATTCCATGGAGGAGTTACGGAATTCATCCGGGCATAGGCGATTGACTGACCTACATGTTCGCTCATATGATTGAGCAAAAAGACCAGCACACCCTCTCCGTTCATCGACATGCCAAACAGCTCATATTCCGCAGAGAGTTTTTCATTCGGCAAATCATTCACGGCAGCCAAAATGAAGTCGGTGGATTGAGACAGTGCCCGGACAATCTGTTCCTTGTCAGTCAGCGAACCAATGGCCTGAACATCGACTCCTTCGGGTGCAGAAATACCCATATTGGATAATATCATATAGTTGGCCTGAATGATATGCGTATATACTTCTCCAACCGACCGAACGCCCTCTTCAGGTCTCCAGGAATAGGTGTCTGCCGGCATGACTTCAGCCAGCTGAACGATTCTTGAGGCATTGTTGAATTGTCTTTCAAAAACAGATTTCATGCCATGTTGTGCCTGTACAGGAACAGACATCAGAAGTACTAAAACCAAGCTTGATAAAGCACTGAAATTTTTCATGATCGTGTTATTGGGTTGGATTATAGGGATGAGCGAGATCAAAATATGCTAATCCGGCACTTCATTTACAATGGATTTTAATGCACCGGAGCCGGATTTATTTGATTGGGTAACAGTTTTGGTACGCCTTATTAATCCTGCTCATATGCATCCTGCTGCATCAGCACATCACCATACGATATCTCTTCTCCGGCCAGCACCATTAGTGTGGTGGGCAGACCTTTCAGCCTCTCCTGAATGGTAGCATAGTACTCATTAAAGTTTTCATCGGGTTCAGCCATACCCATCATAATCAAGTCTGCTTCGGATGAGGATTCATGCAGTACTTCATCGAAAGATCGACCACCCGCCACGATTATTTCGGCCCGCGCCCCAGTTCGCAGTCTTTTGATCATGGAGTTCAGATTTGCCCTGGCATCGGCGGCTGCCTGTTCATTGGGAACCATCATCTTAATGGTTACTTCCGAACCCCACCAGCTTCGGCTGCTCTGAAGCAAATAAGCCACAATCATCATCAGTCCGCCGTTACCCTTCAGGCCTCCCCACCATAAATCGATATTCTGACGGTTTCGGAATATTTTGCCATCATCATTGTCGTGGAGTATGAGTATGTTGCGGCCCATTTTGTGAAATCCGGCAACCATGCTGCAGTAATCCGATCGAATATCGGGATTTTCGCTGTCACCCAGAATAATGGTATTGGGCACAAGCGGCCCCAGGCCGTACGACTGTACAAGGTCTTCGGCACCCTTAAAGGCGTTATCGGCATTGGTGATTCGTACCAGGCCCTGAATACCGCGTTTTGCAAGAAAATCCCGAATATTTTCCTGCATCTTTTTTCGCCGCTGAGTGGGAATATTGTTTCCGGTAAGAACCGTCGCGATCGTCAGAATACCCCTGTTATGGGTAATGGAATTGGCGAAGTCGATCAGATGCCATCTTTTAGTGGGTGCGCCGGAGAGGACCAATGGATTCGGGCGCCACGTTTTGGCTTCCGATTCGTGGCTGATCCGCAAAAGGCCGGTTCGAATGAGTGCCATCCAGATACCCTTGCCCACATCTCCCCAGGCGGTTTTCATTTCCCGGCGCTGCAGCCAGGCAAAGATGACAATTACAAAAATGAAGGCGAGTGAGGTGGCCACAGCGTTTATCAGAAACATAACGGCCAGGCACCCCAAGGCTCCCAGGATGGAAAAGCTCCAGTGGACCCTGAATTCTGGCCGAAAAGAGGGACTGTCGAGCAGGCGTTCAATACCGGCCGATGCGTTCAGCACGCCGTACGTTGTCAGAAAGAACATGGTCAGTATCGGAGCAATGATGTTCAGATTGCCAAGGAATACGGCAACCAATGCAATAATCATAGTGATAAATGTGCCCATGCGGGGTGAGTCATCCTCTCCGCTCCCGGAACCCAGCCAGCGCAGCCACCTGGGTAATACGCCGTCTCGTGCCAGGGCCTGAAGCACCCTTGGAGCTCCCAGGATACTTCCTACAGCACTGGAGAGTGTGGCTCCCCACACACCGATCAAAATGGCATCCCCCCAATAGGCCATTCGCCGCATGATGAGCGGATCCTCAATTAGGGTTAATGCATCCGCCCGGGTAGCCAGGATAACCGGCAGGATCATGTAAATGACATAACCGACACCAATGGCATAAAAGGTTCCTTTTGGTATGGATTTGGCGGGATTGGCAAGGTCGCCCGACATGTTAACACCCGCCATGATACCGGTAACGGCGGGGAAAAAGACGGCGAATACCACCCAGAAGCTTTCCGAATTTCTGTCGGATGCTCCCCAAAGTTCAATGGTAGATTGTTCCACGGGACTTCCGAAAAAGAGAGAGAACAGCGAGAGTGCGATACCGAACATGATAAAGTACTGTGCACGAATCGCCACCTTTGCCGAGATCATGGCCAGCACGGCAACGAAAACGGTGGTTCCCATTCCTACCAGCTTGAAATTCAGGCTTGGAAAAACACTGACAATACTTTCTGCAAAACCAACCGTGTATAGAGCAACGGATAAAGCGAGTGCAATGTAAAGAGGGATACCGATGGCACCGCCGGTTTCAATTCCGAGCGACCGGCTGATCATATAGTAGGCACCGCCAATTCTTACGCGCTGATCCGTAGCTATTGAAGCTACCGACAATGCAGTCAAAAAGGTGATGGAGGTAGCCAGGGTGACGATGATGAGCGTACCGAGCAGCCCAACATTTCCGACCACCCAGCCGAACCGTAGGTACATGATCACGCCCAGAATCGTGAGAATGGATGGAGTAAAAACACCTCCAAATGTTCCGAGTCCGTCCTGTTTTGGTGCGGCTACCTTTTCCGGTCGGGGAAAAAGTCGTTTAATGGCATTCTTCATCGAAAACTATCTCAAACAAATTACTAATCGGCTGTGACAGGCGTTGAAAGTACAACATTTCAGAGAGAATCAAAGATCTGTTACTGAGGAGGGTCGCATGTGACTGTGATCAAGTCCGGGAAAAAGCAGTTTGTACCGCTGAACTCTTCTCGTATATTCCTGAGAATCAGGAAGTACGGAGATCGAAAACAGAGAATAAATTAAACAAGTGGATTGATCCTATGGAAGTATTAATAGTTATTGTTGTTCTGGTGGTTGTGGTGATTGCCTGGTCTGTCGGTATCTATAATAAACTCGTGGCGCTTCGAAATCGCTTCAAGAATGCATTTGCTCAAATTGACGTACAACTAAAACGGCGGTATGACCTCATTCCCAATCTGGTTGAAGTTGCCAAATCGTATATGGAGCATGAGCGCGAAACACTTGAAGCCGTAATACAGGCACGAAATCAGGCAAAGCAGGCTGAAAAGCAGGCTGCAGAGAATCCGGACGATCCGAATGCTATCCAGGATCTGATGGGAGCAGAGCAGTCGCTAACCGGATCACTCGGCAGGCTGTTCGCCCTCTCCGAAAATTATCCTGACCTGAAAGCCAATGAGAATATGATGCAGCTCACCGAAGAGCTTTCCTCAACGGAGAACAAGATCGCTTTTGCCCGGCAGGCTTTTAATGATTCGGTCATGAACTACAATACTTACCGGGAAAAGTTTCCCAACATGCTGTTTGCAAATGCGTTCGGATTCAATGCAGCCCAGCAGCTGCTGATAGAAAATGCCGAAGAACGTGAAGCTCCGAAAGTGGAGTTTTAAAGGTTATAAGCTTTCAGCAGTCAGGCTTCAGCAATCAGCGTGCATTAATCCCTGTGCATTGTTTCATTTATCAGAAACCTGACAGGCTGAGTGTTAATGGCATTGCCTGCCATAATAAAATCGGTACTAAACTACCGCGAACCATCATCTACTGACAACCCACAACAGGATGGATTTTTTTGAAGCTCAGGATCGGGCAAAGCGAAATACCGGGAAACTGGTTTTTCTCTACCTTCTTGCGGTGATCGGGATCATCGTTTCGATCTATGTTGTCAGTCTGATCATCATAAACTGGCAATTTGGAAGTTTTGAAGGCGGATTTTGGAGCCCGGTATGGCTCACAATTGTAACCATCGCTGTCCTGATTACGATCTCTATCGGTACCATCACCCGGGTGAGTCAACTGCGAAAAGGAGGATCGGCTGTTGCAGAACTCCTGGGAGGGATCAGAATCGATCCATCCACAACCGACACGGACGAAATGCGCCTGATGAATATTGTAGAAGAGATGTCCATTGCTTCAGGTATGCCCGTCCCGGACGTCTATGTGCTCGATGACGAAGAAAACATCAATGCATTTGCTGCCGGCTTTCACACAACGGATGCCGCCATTGGTGTGACCCGCGGAGCGCTGGAGCAGCTGAACCGTGATGAAATGCAGGGTGTAATTGCGCACGAGTTCAGTCACATCTTTAACGGGGATATGAGATTCAATATCAGGCTGATCGGCGTGCTGAACGGCATTCTGCTGATTCATGTGATGGGGATGGTTATCATGCGCAGCCTGGCCTATACCGGCTCAGGCCGATCCAGAAAAAGCGGAAAAGACGGAGGCGGAAATGCAGCTCTTGTCATATTACTGGTAGGCCTGACCCTGGTGATAATAGGCTATATCGGAATGCTTTTCGGGCGCATGATCCAGTCGGCAATTTCAAGACAAAGGGAATACCTGGCCGATGCTGCGGCGGTACAATATACCCGAAACCCGGATGGTCTGGCCGGAGCACTGGCGAAAATCGGTTCAAAGAAGAAAGGTGCCGAAATCAAAGACGGGCACGCCATGGAGATGAGCCATCTCTTTTTTGCGAGCAGCTACCACTCTTTTTTCGACAAACTCTATTCCACGCACCCTCCAATTGAGAAGCGAATAAAGGCTATCAATCCATCCATGGATCTTGCTGATGAGAGACGCAAGCAGAAGATTCGGGAGAAGTTTAAAAAAGATCACGTTGCCGGAGCGGCGGAAGAGCCCACCCAGGGCCCTGGATCGGTGTTTGGAGACGGATCAGGAGTGGGAGGGCATGCTGCCCTTACACCCGAGGTGATACTGGGTGCTATCGGTACGCTAGGGCAATCACATATTCGTAAAGCAGAGACACTGCTGGATGAAATACCGTCAGAGCTTCGCCAGGCAGCACATCAGGCTCTTGAGGCAGAGGCATTGATCTATGCCATGATATTGGTATCAGACAATCAGACGACTCTTCCGGATTGGTTTGAAAAGGAAGCCGGAAAAGGGGTGCCCCGTGAAACGAAAAAGTTCATGCCGCTGCTGAAAGAGGGCGACAGAGAATGGTTTCTCCCGCTGGCCGACATGGCACACGGATCCCTTCGCGGGATGACCAAGGATCAGTATGTTGAATTCAGAGACATTATCCGGCGCCTGGCATTG
>JAWVZW010000107.1:0-6934 GCA_033721975.1 Balneolaceae bacterium | reverse complement strand
GATGGTCGATGGTCGATGGTCGATTAAAAAATGTCTAAATCCAAGTCAACTCAAAACTCCTAACTCCTAACTCCTAACTCCTAACTAAATAATGATCACTCTCTTTCGACGAATACGCCAGAAGCTGATTGACTCAGGATCGGTTGGCAAGTATTTGCTTTACGCCATCGGTGAGATCCTGCTCGTCGTAATCGGGATCCTGATAGCTCTGCAGGTGAACAACTGGAACCAGGAGAGGCTCGATTATCAAAAATCCATTGAATATCACCAACGTCTTATCAGTGATCTGGACTTCATCATGGAGGCTTTTGAGAGTGACTCCGTACGTGCAGATGAAGTATTGAAAAGTTTGAATGAAGCTGTGGAGATCCTGGAGTCCGGAGTATTGACAGATTCCGCCAAAGTGACGCTGGATTTTGCGCTAAATACCTTTTTTCAGTTTACCCGGATTACCACCGAACTCACCAGCTACGAAGAGATGAAAAGCACGGGTCAGCTGGGGCTGATCTACAACACGGAACTCAGAGAAGCAATCAGCAATTATCTGACCCGCAAAGAGGCGATCAGTAAGATTTATGATCAGTTGTCGGAGAAGGTTGACGATACCAAATTCATAGATCAATATGTAAGAGTGGTACAGACAGACAGCAGAATTACGCCCGACCTTCAATATGAATTTTCCGATTTGTCGTCAGATCCTTTGGTTATCAATACCCTGGCCAGGTACGGGTTGCACTGGCGATCCAAGAAATACTTTTCCGCATTCCTGAAGTCCCGTGCCCTGGAATTAAAAGCAGCTGTAGAAGCAGAACTTGAGGAGTTGTGATGCTGCGATTCATTCGTCAAATTCGGAGAAAGTTTATGAAGAAGAAAGTAGATTATTGGGGACGGTCAGCGGTCAGCGGTCAGCTAAAACTAAACACTCAAAACTAACTTCTCAATACTCATGACTCAAGACTCAAGACTACCATGATTACTCTCTTCCGAAGAATCCGGGAAAAGCTTATTGCATCCGGGTCCATCACAAAATACCTGCTGTATGCTGTCGGTGAGATTCTGCTGGTTGTACTCGGGATCTTGATCGCCGTCCAGATCAATTCCTGGAATGAGCAAAGAGCGAATAATACCAAGGAGCTTGCGTATCTCAGAGGTATACATTCAGACTTAAACAGGCAGATTGAAAGTCTGAACCGAACAATTTCAATCAATGAAAACTCTATCATCACTGTCCATAACCTTCTCGAGGATTATTTGCAGGATGATCGTTTTGAAGAGAATGACAGCACTTTTTTCAAGATCAATTCGATTAACCGATCTGCTGCGCCCTCAGCCATTAAGACGTCGTTTTCAGAGATTATGTATGGTGCTGAAATTACCCTGATTCTGAATGAAAATCTGCGCAACGAAATCATCCTCTTTTATCAGAATCTGGATGATATGGTCGAAGCCAGCAATAACAATGCTTCAAATATATTTCAGTCCCAGCTGCTTCCGATTTTCTATAACCGAACGCTTATTGACCTGGACCAGATCAGCACTATGTCTTATGAGCTTAATCTGAACCTTCCATCTTTCAATAATTCTTATTCTGACCGGACAAAAAATTTAGCCTTCAACAATCTTAATGATCCCGATATGCAGCTGGAATTTATCAATGCCTTAAATATGAAAGCCATAATCGAAGGTCTCCAGCGGGAGAGATCAAATCAGATTATTGATTCGGCTGAACGATTGATGGGTATGATTGAACATGAAGTTCTGGACAGGCACGGTATTGAGCTGACCACACCATCCTCAAACAGGTAAAGTACTCATATGATCAAATTATTCAGGCGTATCCGGGAAAGGCTCATCGCATCGGGATCCATTTCAAAATATTTGATCTATGCCGTTGGTGAGATCCTGCTTGTTGTAATAGGGATCCTCATCGCACTGCAGGTGAATAACTGGAATGAAGATCGGAAGGATCAAATTAAAACCAGGAATTACCTGCTGGAAATGACTGAAAATCTGGAATCAGATGTAGCTGATGTGGATGAAGCAGTTTCTCTGTATCAAAGTAAAGATTCTTTACTAACTGCCGGAATTCGCATTTTAGTGGGTGGAAGTGCAGATTCGGAAATAATCTCTTTCCTGGCAGAAAATAGTTACGAGCTGAGCACATTTTTTCTGTTCGAGTTCAAATCTGTGGCTTTTGAAAACATGACATCAACCGGGAATATTGATCTTCTTCAGGATCTGGAGCTCAGAAACAATTTGACTGCTTATTATCAGAGACAATATGCGATTCAAACGGGTACACAGAGCAGGGTTGTTCAGCTTGTCAGGGCCTACATTGACTACTCTATTCCACTGATCCTGAACCGTGAGTCAATCCAAACCATCATGGATGAAAAAAATGAATGGCCAGAAATGACCAGTCTTAGTATGGACCAAAAGGCACGGCTGGTTGGGTTCTTTTATAATATTCGGGATAACATGCGGTCACAAAGCACTCAGCTGCAGGAAGTCAGGGAACATGCATTAACATTATTAGACGACCTCAGAAATCACATTACTCTTTATGGATAATGGACGATTTGCGACTAGCGACTAGCAATTGGCGATTTGAATTTCTAAGGCAACTCTGCCATAGGCATGCCTTCGGCGAAAACTCAACACTAAGAACTAATTTCTCAATACTCATTACTCACTACTCAATACTACCATGATCACCCTTTTCAGACGTATTCGCCAGAAGCTGATTGATTCGGGATCAGTTACCAAATACCTGCTGTACGCCGTAGGCGAAATCCTGCTGGTCGTAATCGGCATTCTCATCGCTCTGCAGGTGAATAACTGGAACGAGGGGCGCAAGCTGCAGAATGAAGAACGTCAATATCTCACGGCTTTGCGTTCCGACTTTGAATCGGCCGAGTCTTCATTTCAATGGATGCTCGGTGCCGTTCAGGAACAATTGGACCATAATGAAGAGTTTCTCAACATGATTGCCGAACCTGCCGGCAGTGTGCCGGCCGACAGTCTCACGGGTATGATTCGCAAAGCATTTATAGATGTCCCTTTTAATGTACAAGTAACCGCATACACCGATCTGCTGAACTCCGGCAAACTTGCCGTCCTCCAGAGTGAAGAGCTACGGAGAACACTTTCCGAGTTTGAGGCTGCCAATACCCTTGCGAACGGCTACGCAGAGAGGGCTGCAGAGCAATGGGCGAATCAGGTGACAGAGTTTTTCATCAACCGGCTTAATGTGAGCAAAATTTACGGGAGAGAATCGGATGTGCAATGGAACTATCCGGGAATCCCTACTACTGAAGGTTATGACAAGACGCCCATGATCAACCGCTTCTCTTCTGATGAAGACGCATTGTGGGGACGCGAGCTTGCCAACCGGGTTACCATCAAAAACGTACTGCTGGAAGACTCCGCCGTGTTCGCAAGAGAGGTACTCCAGCTTATCGAAGAGATACTCGCTCTCATAGACGAATCACTGGAGGAGGATTGATTTCCGATGGACGATGGACGATGGACGATGGACGATGGACGATGGACGATGGACGATGGACGATGGACGATGGACGATGGACGATTAAAAAATGTCTGTTTCCAACTCCAACTCAAAACTAAGCACTCAAAACTCAAAACTAACTTCTCAATACTCATGACTCACTACTCAATACTATCATGATCACCATCTTCCGACGTATCCGACAGAAGCTGATTGATTCTGGATCAGTCACCAAATACATGGTTTACGCCATAGGCGAAATACTGCTCGTTGTAATCGGAATCCTGATTGCCCTGCAGGTGAATAACTGGAATGAGGAGCGCAAGCAGGAGCAGGAGGCTTTGCAGGTCTTAGGTGATTTGGAAAGATCGATCGGAAGTCTTCAATCCGGTGCATTCTATCTCATGCCAATGGTACAACTGGACTCTGTCCATTACCATATTTTTAATAAAAGCCTGAAATCAAATTTATTGGATAATTCCATACTCGAGAACCCGAGAAGTTATATCATAAATCCAATGCAGGTTGGAATTTATGATGGTCTTGGTTGGCTCTATAATGAGAATGTGGAAATCATATTGGAAAATGAGCGGCTGTTTCCCGAACGGTATTCCAGAATCTTGTTTTTGGTGAGAAGACTCAATTCAGCCTTTCAAACTATGGAAACAGTCGGGTCCCGTATGCAGGAAATTCAACAGGAAAGCCTCGAATATCTGAGTAATCAAGAATGGATGTACGAAACCGATGAAGATAGTTTTCGGCAACGAATTGAGTTTTATCATACCGATACGTATTTCCGAAATCGGTTGCGTCATTTCAATGATTTGAATGCCACCTTCACTCAGCAGTATGATATTTATTATAAATACCGATTGCTAACCTGGCTTGAATATCAGATGGTTGTCAATGAAAGAAACTTCCCGGAGCTCATAGAACATCTTGAATCTTTTGGTTATGAACGAGCATCAGAAGTACCCTGTAATGACGAAGTGAAAGAAGACCCATTCCACTCGTTCTACTATTGGAGTCCGGTATATAACAATACTTCAGAACCGGTAGATTTATATTTGTTTGATCGGATTACAGGAGAGCGGAGGGTATACTATACAGTGCAGCCCGGCGAGCTATCAGCCAGATTCACAAATAACGATTTTCCGTTTCTGCAAACCGGTAGCGATAATAGCTGCGAACGACAATTTGCCACCAACTGGAATAATTTTGTAGTCATTGATCCCTGATGCTTCGCTTCTTCCGACATATCCGAAAACAGCTTATGGAAGAGAACAAGATTCGCAAATACATACTCTATGCCATTGGCGAAATCCTGCTGGTGGTAATCGGAATTCTGATTGCCCTCCAGGTGAACAACTGGAATGAGCAGAGAAAAAGACAGAATGAAGAAAAACAGTACTTAGCGGCTCTGCACTCTGATTTTGAATCGGCTGAATCTTCATTCCAATTGATACTGGGTGCCGTACAGTAACGACAAGATCATAACGAACAGCTCCTCAATTTGATAGCCGGGCCTGTCGGAAGCGTCCCGGGCGACAGCCTCATGGGGATGATTCGAAAAGCGTTTATCGATGTCCCATTTGACGTACAGGTAACCGCCTACTCCGACCTGCTGAACTCCGGCAAACTGGCTGTTCTTCGGAGCGAAGATCTCCGGAGAACCCTGTCGGAGTTTGAGGCATCCAATAGTCTGGCAAATGATTATGCAGACAGGGCCGCGAATCAATGGGCAGAACAGGTAACGGAGTTTTTTGTCAACCGGCTCAACGTGAGCGCAGTTTATGGCCGCGAATCAGATGTACAATGGGAGTACCCCGGCATTCCTCACTCTGAAGGTTATGACAAGACCCCCGTGATCAGCCGCTTTTCTTCTGACGAAGAGGCTATATCGGGACGCGAGCTTGCCAACCGGGTTGCCAGCAAAACGTTTTTGATGGAAGATTCAGCGAGATCTGCAAGAGACGTCCTTCAAGTGATCGGGGAAATCCTCACCCTCATTGATGAGTCGCTGGAAGAAAATTGACCGACCGATGGGCGATGGGCGATGGAAATGAATCAAACTATGTTATGCCCGTTCCGCCATCTCCAGCCAGGTTATCTCTTTCTCTTCCAGCTCGGCCTTCAGTGCTGCATATTTTTCAGACAGCTCCCTTAGTTCATCTGCAGGCATACCGGACTGATTCATTGCCGACACCACTTCCTCAATCTTCTCTTCCAGCCGGCCGATCTCTTTCTCCAGCTTATTGAATTCCTTCTGTTCTGGATAGGTGAGACCTTTCTTTTCAGGTTCCGGTTCAGATGCATGCGGTTGCCTGCCTTTCTTTTTAGCTGTTTCTTTGCTAGCTGACTTCATTTGCTCTTCCTGCTTCTGCAGCTCCCTGTATTCCTCATACGTACCGTTGAAATCGCGGATCACCCCTCCGCCCTCGAATACAAAATAGTGATCCACCAGGCTATCCATGAAGTACCGGTCGTGTGACACAATGATCAGGCAGCCGCCAAACTCCACCAGAAAACCCTCCAACCGCTCCAGAGTAATCAGATCAAGGTCATTGGTGGGTTCGTCCAGAATAAGGAAATTCGGATTCTTGATAAGTACCATCATCAGTCCCAGCCTGCGCTTTTCGCCGCCGCTCAGTTTAGCAACCGGTGTATACTGCACCCTGGGTTCGAACATAAAGTGCTCCAGAAATTTTGAGGCGCTGATGGTGTCGCCGTTTGACAGCTCAATTACCTCTGCTACCTCTTTGATCACATCAATAACGCGTTCGTTTTCTTTGATCTCTATACCAGACTGCCGGTAATGTCCGTAAATAATCGTCTGACCGGACTTGATCTCCCCGGAATCGGCTTTTTCCTCTCCGGTGATCAGTTTTAGAAAGGTAGATTTCCCTACGCCATTCTTTCCAATGATCCCGATCTTTTCCCCTTTATTAAACGAATAGTCGAAGTCCTCCAGGATGACAAGATCATCGAATTTCTTGGTCACATTCCGAAATTCCAGTACCTGTCCGCCAATACGGGAGACACCCACCTCCAGCCTGATCTCCTGCTCCGTTTTGCCGGAATTCGCAATCTTTTCGGTCTCGTAATAGGCGTCGATACGGGACTTCGATTTGGTAGTACGCGCTTTAGGCTGCCGTCGCATCCACTCCTGTTCCTTCTTCGCCTTTTTAGAAGCCTTCGCCACTACCGTTGCCTGTACTTCTTCCCGTTCGGCCCTTTTCTGCAGGTAGTACCCATAATTACCACTATGGTGATAGAGTTGATTATCGGCCATCTCAAGGATATGGTCACATACACGATCCAGGAAATAACGATCGTGGGTGACCATCAGCAGGGTAAGATTGCTTCTGGACAGGTAGTCTTCCAGCCACTCGATCATCTCCACATCCAGGTGATTCGTAGGCTCAT
>JAWVZW010000106.1:0-6948 GCA_033721975.1 Balneolaceae bacterium | reverse complement strand
GTGATCCCGGAGAAAGCCAGTTTTTCGTCTCACTCGAAGATGACCTGATGGCTTTATTCGGCGGAACCGACCGAATTGCCAATATCATGGACAAGCTGAACTTTGAGGAGGGTGAAGTTATTCAGCACCCATGGGTAACCAAATCACTGGAAAGAGCCCAGAAAAAAGTTGAGCAGAACAACTTCAGCATACGTAAGCGACAACTTGAGTATGATGATGTACTTAACAACCAGAGAGAGGTCATTTACACCCGCAGAAGAAACGCCCTTGAAGGTGACCAGCTGCAAAACGACATCTTCGATATGCTTGAAGATCTGGTTGAAGGTATTGTTGAGGAGTACTATCCGGAAGGCGAATTTGAGCAGCTACGTGACGAAATTCTGCGCCGTCTTGCCGTTGAAATTGAAATCGATCTAGACAAATGGGCTATCATGGGCGAAGACGGCCTCGTGGACCATATTATTGAAAAAGCATTCGAGGTATACCGCAAGAAAGAGCGGATGATTTCTGAACCGCTTTATCGAATCATTCAGCAGATCCAGAAGTCGGATGCAGAACGCAAACCCACAAAAATTCAGGTCATCTTTAGTGACGGTATTCGCCGGATGCGAATTGTGGTGGATGTTGAAAGAGCTGCAAAGAATGAAGGACGTGAAGTTGCCCGCTCACTGGAGCGCTCCGCCATTTTATCCACTATTGACAACAAGTGGATGGAGCACCTGCGTGAGCTTGATTCCGTGAAAGAGGGTATCGGTCTTCGGTCTTTTGCCCAGAAAGATCCGCTACTGGAGTATAAGCGCGAGGCATTCGAAATGTTCAAGATGCTGATTGACGAAATCAATAAGGAAACCATTTCCCTTATCTGGAAAGCCGTACCTGAAATGCAGGCTGATCCGAATCGAATGGAGCAGGCTCAGAAAGCCAAGTCAAAGTATGACATGAGCAAAGCTCAGTCCCAGCACGCCGATTCAACCAATATGGGCCTGAAGAGTGCCGCCCAGCAGAATGGCGGTCAGCAGCAGCAACAGGCTTCCGCACCGGGCGACAAACGTCAGCCGGTAACGGTTGAGGATGAACCCGGGCGAAATGACTATGTGAAAGTTCAGAATATGAACACGCAGGAAGTGAAGGAAGTGAAGTGGAAGTACGCCAAGAAGATGGTTAACGAGGAAGGCTGGATTCTGATTGAGAAGTAGTTCAGGGAAGTCATCGGATGAGTCTTTGCGAAATTTTCACCAGCTTTTATGCTACTTGCTCACTCGATAAAACTCATCCGATGACTCGTGGGTCAGGGTTGGTTCTCTAGTCATCAGACGAGTCACCACGATATTCATCGGAGTTATTAAACTACCCGTCTTTTCAAAAAAACTCGTCCGATGACTGCGGGGGCATGGTGACAATTCTTAGCCATCGGATGAGTCTCAACGAACATTGTACGAGCATCCGAATTACCCGCCATTTCGGAAATAACTCAACCGATGACTTCTTAACTTACCTCAGCGACACTCCAAGCAGGTAAGTCCATATCGTTAGGGCTGCAAGCCTTACGGTCTGTCCATCCCGGTCGTATTTGGGATTTACTTCGCACAGATCAAAGGAGGTCACATTTGGCTGTTTGCCGCAATACAGCGCAATATCCAGCCAGAGCCGGCTGCTGATGCCTGCTGCATTGGGTGCGCTAACCCCCGGAGCATGCGACTGATCCACCGCGTCCATATCCATGGTCACCATAACGCTTTCTGAAGCACTCTCGCTCTCCAGTTTCCGAAAGTACTTTTTCACGTCCTGCAGGGTCAGATCTTCTGCAAAGACAGCGGATCCGTGATCATTCACAAAACTCAGGTGCTCCTTTGCCACTGAAGAAGGCTGGAGACCCAGAACCGTGTAGGATTTACAGCTGCCTGACGAATCCTCAAGAGCTTGTCTGAATGGGGATCCGGAGTGCGGCAGACCCTCTTTAAGGGGCCGTACATCCGTATGGGCATCAATATTCAGGATATGGACGGGCTTTTTTGACTTCGCGTAGCCTGAGAAATGACCAAAAGCCGTCTCATGGCCGCCCCCCGCAATAACAGGCAGAACGCCCCGGTTCAGGGCTTCAGAAACCTCGTTTGCAAGCAGATCCTGATCGGATGTAACAGACCCTGAACAGGCTAACATATTGGGCGGTGATGTACGTTTAATCAGCCCTTCCTGTTGATCCGAATAAAGCGGATGAGGTGTGAGCTGCATGAGTCTGGTGAATATCTTTTCGGGTGCTTCTGAAGCACCTGTCCTGCCTCCGTTGACCCTGACCCCTTCGTCAGATGGAAAACCAATCAAGGCTGCTTTTTGCCTGGAGGATGTTTCACTTCCAATAATATCCGCTATGCGCAGATCACTCGGAGCCATCATCTCCGTCCCCGATGGCGGCCCCAAAACCCCGGAAATTCCTGAAACGCCAACGTTTTTTAAATTCATATCCTACGATCACCACAACCGTTAAAATGGTAATCGGAATCACAAAATAGAGCATTACACTGTTGTAGGCATTCAATGCATCATGTTCGGCTGATGAAAGGAAGAGGTAAACCATGTAGGCAATATAGTATCCCAGAAAAATGACTCCTTCCCATCGGGCAATGCGGTTGCCGGTAAAGAAAATGGGCAGGCAGGCAAAGCTCACGGCCAGCATAATCCACAGGTCAAAAGTAATCAGTGATTGCTGAACATTGATTTCAGGTATAAACAGGCCGGAGACGCCCAGCACAGCCAAAATATTCAGAATATTACTTCCCACCACACTGCCAACCGCAATGTCACGCTCGCCCTTGAACGCCGCAACCAGGGAAGTAACCACTTCAGGCAGAGAAGTACCCAGAGCTACAATCGTCAGACCAATGACCAGTTCACTTACGCCGGCCATTTGGGCGAGAACAATGGCGCTGTCGACCATCCAGCCCGCCCCGTTAATCAGCAGAACCAAGCCTGCAATTCCTAAAACCAGGTATAAAAAAATGAGTACGGGAGTGCTCTTCTCCTTTTCTGCATCCAGGGGCACTGATGGGTTTTTGCCGTGAAATCCAAGATATACCAGGTAAACTACCAGCAGAAATGCCAGGATGGCGCTTTCAACAAAAGTGATGGACCCGCTCAGGGCAAAAAAGAAGAGCAGGACTGAGATTGCAATCATGACCGGCACATCAAACCGTATCAGATTGGTGTTCACTTTTAGCGGCAGCACAAGGGCTGTGAGCCCGATAATCAGCAGAATGTTGGTGATGTTGCTGCCTACTATATTCCCCATCATCAGGTCGGTCTGATCGGCCAGGCCGGCTTTCAGGCTGATAGCCAGTTCCGGTGCGCTGGTCCCAAATGCCACGATTGTCAAACCGATTACCAGCCGGGAGACACCAAAAAAGCCTGCCAGCTTTGATGCTGCCCGAACCACAAATTCAGCGCCGCTGATCAGTGCTACCAAGCCCAGAACAAACCAAAAGAGTGTTTCAACCAAGGGGAAGTATATTTGATTTTATTTAATTCGCTGTTTCCAACTGCTTACCGGAAACAAAGGTACGAATCGGAGGCGTTCGTTTAAAATGATAGATCCAGTGATTGATATCCGGTGCATCCAGGATGTTAAAATCTGCACTTTTCCCCGGCTCGATAGAACCGGTACGCTGATTCACCCCGATTGCCTTCGCCGCAATAATCGTGGCAGCTTTCAGTGATTCGGAGGGAGTTAAACGGCCATGGTTACAAGCCAGCATCATGGCAAGAGGAAGATCATAAGAGGGCGCTGAGCCCGGATTGAAGTCTGTCGCTACCGCCACCTCAACACCCGCATCCGCCAGTTTGCGGCAGTTGAGATATGGCTGCTGGGTATAAAGTGAAGCAATCGGGAGCGCGACGGCAACAACCCCCTCCTCCTGCATCCTGCGAATCCCCCGGTCGGATATCCTCTCCAGGTGATCGGCACTTATGGCACCCACCTCTGCAGCAAGCTCGGCTCCACCCCCGGATGTAAGCTGGTCTGCATGGATTTTTGGCCTGAGTCCGGCATCTTTTGCCGTTTCCAATATGTGTCGTGCTTCAGAAATTGTGAATGCCGATTCCTCAACAAATACATCACAAAAGTGGGCCAGCTTCCGGCTTGCAACCTCCGGAATCATCTCATTGATCAACAGGTCGATGTAACCTTGTCGGTTATCGCTGTATTCAGGCGGTAAGGTATGGGCACCCAGAAATGTGGGTATCACTCTAGCGGGTGACTTGTCATTCAATCGCCTGTAAACCCGAAGCTGCTTGATCTCCTCTTCCGGTGACAACCCATAACCGCTCTTTCCTTCGATGGTCGTCACTCCCGTTTTCATAATCTCATTCAGAAGAGCCGATGCTTTTTCAAAGAGATCATCTTCCGATGCAATACGGGTCTGTTTCACCGTAGACAGAATCCCGCCACCCGCTTTTGCAATATCCAGGTAGGATACTCCCATCAGTCTCTGCTCAAATTCGTCAGCACGCCACCCGCCAAAACAGAGATGTGTATGGCAGTCGATCAGTCCCGGAATCACAATTTTTCCACCGGCATTCAGCTGCTCATGACCTGAGTTATACTGTTCCGGAAGCTCATTCTCCCTGCCTGCCCAGGTTATTGTGTCATCTTCCCATACCATTGCCGCATCATGCACGGGATGAACATCACCCTGGTTACCCTGAGGCCTGCATGTATACAGAATGGATATGTTTTTCAGTACGGGCATTTGGTCGCTTTTTCCTTTAAGGTCAGTTTAAGGTAATTCCTTCATTGGAAATCTGCTCCAACAGATCGGCAGACCTGATCAGCTCTGTCGCACGATGTATGTCATCCCTGAAATATTGATCTTTGACGGCATGTGGAATTTCCCGGCGGATATATGAATGAGCAACCTCGACACCGCGTCCGGGTTTGAGCGGTTTACGAAAGTCGAGTGCCTGTGCAGCCGTAAAAAGTTCAATACCCAGAACCTGCCCGACGTTTTCAAATACCTGAAGAAGATGAATGGCGCTGATGCTGCCCATGCTTACGTGGTCTTCCTGACCCAGACTTGTTGGTATGGAATCTACGGAAGAGGGATGACATAGCACCTTATTTTCTGACACAAGAGCCGCAGCAGTGTACTGCGGTATCATAAATCCGGAGTTGATGCCTGTTTCCTGCATCAGAAGTTTTGGCAATCCATCGTGACCTTCCAGCAGCAGGTAGGTACGCCGTTCAGAAATACTCGCGATTTCGGCAAGTGCAATTTTTGCAAAATCAAGCACGAGGGCCAGCGGCTGCCCATGGAAATTGCCCCCACTCAGAATATCACCCTCCGGAAAGATCAGCGGATTATCCGTTACGGAATTGATCTCCGTTTCCACCACATCGGCTGCGTGCTGAATGGCATCCCTGCTGGCACCATGAACCTGTGGTACACACCTCAGACAGTACGGGTCCTGCACTTTACCGCAATGGCGATGGGATTCAAGAATTTCACTTTTCACAAGCAGGTTTCGGACATTTTCTGCAACCTGCTGCTGGCCGGGGTGCGGACGTATTTCGTGAATTCTCTGATCGAATGGCGTTACACTGCCCTGAAGCGCCTCCAGGCTCATGGCAGCTACAAGGTCCGCCATTTTAAGCAGATGAAACGATGCTTCCAGGACATATGCTCCGTAAGCACTCATCAGCTGTGTTCCGTTTATGAGTGAAAGGCCATCCTTAGGCTGCAGATCGATCGGTTCCAGCTCGTGGCGCTCCAAAACTTCCTGGGCCGGCAGGGTTCCCGTGCCATCTTTATTCCAAAATTCCCCAAGTCCGATTAGCGGAAGTGACATATGTGCAAGAGGAGCCAGATCACCCGAAGCACCCACGCTCCCTTTTTCAGGGATCACCGGTATGAGATCCAGATCCAGAAATACCAGCAGTCTGTTCAAGGTCTCGATTGAGATCCCCGAATATCCCAGAGAAAGCGAATGAACCTTGAGCTGCAGCATCAGGCGGCTGATCTCTTTTGGAATGGGAGAACCCACACCCACTGAGTGTGAAAGCAACAGGTTACGCTGCAGCTGCCTTAAATCCTTCCCATCAACCCGCTGCGATGCCAGTGCACCGAATCCTGTATTGATTCCATAATAGGATTTGCCATCCGTGAGTGCATTCTCGACTACCTCTCTTGATCTTCTGACCTGATCCGGGTTTTTCCGAAGCTGATTGACTGACTCCGTCAGATCCTTTCGGAGTGAAGAGATTCGAACCTTTTTAACCATGGCTTATTCCGGTTGAAGTGACTGAGCGCAAACCCTTTAAATGTGAACACCCGCGTTGTGCTATTTAGAAAAAGTAGAGAATGTGGCATGCGATAGCAATGCACTCTTTTACAGTACCGGCCAGCAAACATACAATCCCCACAAATGAAATAACCACACCCATGATGAGATGGGTATGTCAGCATCAGGCGCAAACATCTACATGATATTTCACTGTGAACTTCTTTAATTACTATATTGAAAGTCACCAATCACATGCAACGTGCATCATGCTTCGTACGCTTATCTGTTTTCTGATTGCCGGTTTTGCTCGTTCAGCCTGCCAGGTTGAAACCAATGGAATCCTAAAAAATCATATTTGAATTAAAACACTGATCTCATGGCTAATGTAAATACCCAAAAAGGAGTTATCGGAATCTTAACCGGCGGCGGGGACGTGCCCGGCCTGAACCCTGCCATTCGAGCAGTCACCATTCGCGCTATTCGTGAAGGGTACAAAGTAATCGGGATTCGCAGAGGATGGGGCGGGATGATTGACATCATCCGGGATAAGGACGCCGACAACAGCAAGAATTATATCGAGCTGAATGCGGATATTGTTAACAAAGCCGGTCGTACGGGCGGTACGTTCCTTCATACTTCCCGAACCAACCCCAGCAGGGTAAGGAAAGAAAATGT
>JAWVZW010000105.1:0-6988 GCA_033721975.1 Balneolaceae bacterium | reverse complement strand
GAAGTATTTCCACTTGCGATTCAGGGTATTGAACTATCGGCAGAAACTGCCGCGTCTGTTATTACAGAAAAAGGCAGCCTTATACTTACTGAAATTTATTCCGGAACCGGCGGGTCAGAATATATTGAGTTGTACAACCCAACCGGCTCAGCCCTGCCTCTCAGCGGGCTCACCGTACGTTCGGGCGACAGGTCCATTGTGGTTCAGCATGATGTGGTTGTGCCGCCGTACAGTTATTTTGTACTTGCAGAATCAAGGTTTGCACCGAGCATCGAGTCAGTACCCGGCTACGTGTACTATGGTGAGTTGCTCAACGGCAGCAGCGGATTTGTGGAACTGCTGCACGGTGATAATGAAGTAGCCAGGGCCGCATTCGACATTTCTGACTCCCGTTCATCCCTAGAACTCGACAGAACCATTAACGGATTTGACGGGTATTCAAGCCTTCAGAATTTTCTGCCGTCCAATACCGACTTGGGCAGCGGAATCAGCGGTTCGCCGGGTACCAGTGGTAACTCCCGTCGTCACTTTATAAGATCCTTGAATGGGCAGTCACCAAAACTGATGTCATTCCCCGGTTTTCTGCCCTCATCTCAGAATCGATCCCTGGTAGGTGTGCTGGAGATCCGCAATCTCAGAGGTGAAGCAGTCAATCCAAATGATGCGCTTCCCGGTGAGCCGTATCTGCTGCGGTATAACGGGGAATCATCGCTCCGGCTATATGCGGAAGAGATTGCTTCTGCATTCGGGTCAGATCGCCCCATCAAAGTCAGTGCGGACGACTCTCCCTTTTCCTATCTGACACTTCCCGCATCTGCAGGGTTAACGCTCTCGGGACTGCTCAATGAATTTAATCAGCCAATTGTACCGGCTGCTCAGGTCTGGAATGAAGAGACACGCCGTTTTGACGTAATTTATTCCGATGCGGCTACCCTGAACAGCTGGGATCCGCTGATTGTGAACAGCGATATTCCGCGGCCACAAAAAGCCGTTGCAGAAACGGAAACGCGGATAGAACCTCAACGAATGATTACATTCAGTGTTTTTGAGGAACAGGGCGGTAATCGTGAATCCCTGATTGATCAGGCTTATCTTAGTTTTATGCCGGATTACTGGACGAGTACCGGCCGGCGGTATGATTTACCAAAATTGATGCCTCTTCCGGCGTCTGATACGGATCCATTGGTAGAAGATCGGGAAACCTCACTGTTTTATATCCGAAATGCAGAAAGTAATCTATCCGTGAACAGTTTTACACATTTGCCCTATGAGCCCATGTCTGATTACCGGCTGACCGCAGATCTGCTCTCGACCAAAGGAAGCATGCAAACGGTACTGAGCTGGTCATTAACGGACGATATTCCGGATGAGTGGAATATTGTTCTGGAGGATCAGTTAACGGGTCAGCGCATTGACATGCGGGAACAAACAAGCTATCGGTATCGTCATGCAGCAAGTGCCCCGCTTGAGATCGATAATGCAGAAGAGGAGACTGAACCCATAAGAATGATTGATACCGGTTTACCTTCTGAAGACCGTTTCACGATTCTCATCAGTCCTTATGAATCACCACTGGGTCTCCAGGAGGATGCAGAACAGCCGGGCAGTGTTGAATTACGGCAGAACTATCCAAACCCATTTAACCCAACTACCAATATTGTCTATTTCCTGCCGGATGACCGTCAAATCAGAATTGGCGTGTACAACGTGGTAGGGCAGCAGGTGGCTACGCTGGTTGATGAAGCAATGAGTGCAGGTGAGCACACGGCGACCTGGAATGCCTCAGATATGCCGAGCGGAATCTATATTGTACAGCTCGAATCAGGAAATCAGGTATTTACCCGCAAAATAACATTGATAAAGTAAGAAGAAACCTGAATCTTACAGGGTACGTGAAACTTACTATTTAACTCTCCATAAAAATTACGTTTACAGATATAAATGCAGTTTAAATCAGCTCAGGGATTGGATATTCCTGAAATAGGGCTCGGTACTTATAAACTATACGGAAATGAATGTAAGAGAGTCGTCAGCGAAGCTTTAAGCATGGGCTACAGGCACATCGACACGGCTCAGATGTATAAAAATGAACAGGAAATCGGAGAAGCTATTCGTTCATCCGGTGTTGAAAGGGAAGACATATTCCTGGCAACTAAGGTTTGGCACACGAATCTTGATCACGATGATGTTCTGCAAACGGTGGAAGACAGCCTGAGAGCTCTCAAAACTCCGTATGTGGATCTTCTGATGATTCACTGGCCAAACGATATGTATCCCCTCGAACAGACGCTTGAAGCACTGCTGGTGCTTCGCGATCAGGGCAAGGCACAGACCGTAGGCGTCTGCAACTTTCCGAAAGAACTCACAAAAAAAGTGGTAGAAGAGCTAAGGGTACCCATTTTTACAAACCAGGTAGAGTACCATCCATTTTTGTCACAGTTTGATTTGCTGGATTACTCTTATGACCATGACTTTTTAATTACAGCATACAGCCCGCTCGCTCAGGGGCAGGTATTCGGAAATGATGTACTGGAGGAGATCGGAGAGAGCCATGGCAAGAGTGCCGGACAGGTATCACTGCGCTGGCTGATTGAACAGGAGAATGTCATTGCCATTCCGAAAGCCTCCTCAAGGGAGCATCTCGAAGAGAATCTGGATATTTATGATTTTGAGCTGACGGATGAGCAGTTTGAGCAAATTGACAATCTTAGAAAAGATAAAAGACTGGTAAATCCCAGTTTTGCTCCTGACTGGGGCAGCTGACCGGTTTAAATGGCAGGTCGAATCCAGAAGATCCTTTTCGCATGAATGTACAATCAGGCGGGTGTTGAATAATCCTCTGGAGCTTGTTGGAACGTTTTTGTATAAGGGTTTTTTATATAGTTAAACACGTATCAAACTATATAAACTCCATGCTGAAAACGTCAGATTATCTTATCCTAACAGCGGCTCTCGCATCCATGATCCTGTCTATTTACCTTTGGTTTACCGGACAGCAGGAGGCCGGCCAGTTTGTCGGAATCTGGGTTCCTTCCATTCTTGGATTCGGGGCATATTTTAAAATCATTCAGTACAGGAGCCAGCTATGAGTATTCCATTTCTCTTTTCTTCCGGAATTATCGTCGTTATCCTGGTAGCTGTCGGGCTATTTTTCACATTCAGGGAATTTGATGACATGAAAGATCACCCGGAATCATACCGGCTGGACAGATCCAAAGACCCAAAAATTGTGTCTAAAAAAGAAGATCTATAATTAGATCCAGTGTGAGACAGCTGCGGAGATAGGGATAAATTGATCCTCATCTGATTTGTAGAGTGTTTGCCGCAGAGCTACACCCTCGTCTTGATCGATCATCTCCCGGGCAATGGTGATATCATCGCCTGCATTGCATTCAGAAATATACTGGATCTCGAAACGCCTGCACTGTTTTGATGCCACAATCGATTCGGGCACGTGCCCGGTGAACCAGCTGATGTAGGTAACGTTATTCGCATGACCATTCATGTCAAGATGATGCAGGCCCACCCGGGTGACCGGCGCCATATTCTGTTCTGAATGGTTTTCAACCTGTTTAATCGGTTTCTTATCCGGTTTAATGACATGAGTGGGTTCTTTGAGGCCTAAATTAAGTATCTCCTTTGGCACCCGAACAGGACGCCGTGTTTTAAGATTTAAAACCATCCACTGACTTACGGCTGCAGCGATCCGGTTGCCTTCCTTGTCCAGCAGTTCATAGTCTCTGAGTGCCCGAAGACCATCACCGGCAGATGGCCGGGTTTTAACTGTTATCTCTTCCCACCGTTCCGGGTATCTGTCTACATGAACTTCCATTTTATAGAGCACCCATGTCAACCCGTTTTCCCTTAGTTGTTCTATATCAAACTGAAGATGATTTGCGTGTACACCGGCGGCTTCCTGAAAATAATTACAGACCGATGGCATAGTAGCCCTGCCGTTCTGGTCTACTTCATAGGATCGTACGTTGAATGATATCGTGTATTCAAATTGCATGCAGGTGTCGGTTGTTTGTTGATGAGATCAAAGCCCGGATGCAGCGGCCGTTAACCATCAAACATAATCAAGTTGATCGGTTTACGAAAAAAGAGAGGACAGGTTTGTTCAGGTGATGTAATTATTTAAGAGATATTGAGGATAGAGATTTTCAATATTAAGAATTAAAAAACTGTGCAAATAGAGATATAAAAATATTTCAATAATAAAATGTATGATTCATAGATCACCCTGTCACTGCATGGATTGTGGATAACATCCCGAAATTGTGGATAACATCAAGCATGTTTCATAATCGCCATTTATGGGCTTTAAACAGGGATTATTGTGCTCAGGTACGTATTATAAATTGTGATGCCTCGCAACAAATTGTATTGGAATAAAAAATCGGCGGGTATCGGATCGGATAAAGAAAAGGTCTCTGGAGCTTGTCCGGAAAGAGATGTGGATAAGTGTGGATATTTGTGGAAAAAAAGTCATTTTTTTTCTTGCTGTCTCTTGCACACTCGGATATATTGCTTGGCACAATATCACACTTAGGGCACGCCCATTTGCCCATCCCAAAACGTTATTTTTTTCACTTTTTAAGAGCTTAACTGTTTATGCAATTTGAACGTCTATACACCCAGTCTGATTGGAAAAATCCCTACGGTAACCTCAAATTCGAAAAGAGAAAGTCGGAGATCAAGAATCCTGATGGTTCGCTGATCTTCCAGATGGAGGATGTAATTGTCCCGACGGGATGGTCACAGGTGGCGACGGATATCATTGCACAAAAGTATTTCAGAAAAGCGGGAGTACCTGCCAAGCTCAAGAAGATAAAAGAGAAAGGTGTGCCCGAGTGGCTTCAGCGTTCAGAGCCGGATACAAAGGCTCTTGAAAAAATGGACGAAGAGGAGCGCTACTCCCACGAGATCGACAGCCGTCAGGTATTTCACCGTCTGGCAGGCTGCTGGACGTACTGGGGATGGAAGCACGACTATTTCGATTCGGAGAAAGATGCAAAGGCTTTCTATTCCGAGCTCTGCTATATGCTGGCCAGTCAGATGGCAGCACCCAATAGTCCTCAGTGGTTTAATACCGGACTTCACTGGGCCTATGGAATTAACGGTCCGGCGCAGGGTCACTACTTTGTAGATGCCAAAACCGGCAAACTGACCAAGTCAAAGGATGCCTATACCCATCCGCAGCCTCATGCCTGCTTTATTCAAAGTGTTGACGACGATCTGGTGAATGAAGGCGGTATCATGGATCTCTGGGTACGTGAAGCGCGACTGTTCAAATACGGTTCCGGTACAGGTTCCAACTTTTCGGCACTCAGGGGAGCAGGTGAAAAACTGAGCGGCGGCGGTAAATCATCCGGCCTGATGAGCTTTCTGAAAATTGGTGACCGGGCAGCCGGCGCGATTAAATCGGGCGGCACTACAAGAAGAGCTGCCAAAATGGTGACGCTGGATCTGGATCACCCCGATATTGAAGAGTACATCAACTGGAAGGTGAGAGAGGAGCAGAAAGTGGCTGCGGTTGTGGCAGGTTCTAAGATCGTCCAGAAACATCTCAAAAATATAATTCAGCTTTGTCACCAACCTATCGAGATTGAAGGTAAAATGTATAATGGTGCAGTAAGCCGTGATCCGCTGAAAAACAGGGATCTGGCCTCAGCCATTAAAAACGCAAAGCGTGAGCAGGTGCCTCTCAACTATATCGAGCGAGTGATTCAGCTGGCTGCACAGGGCTTTACGGATCTTGAGTTTGATACGTACGATACGGACTGGAATTCTGAAGCCTACAATACCGTAAGCGGTCAAAACTCCAACAACTCCGTTCGTATCCCGAACAGCTTTATGCAGGCGGTGATTGATGATAAAGAGTGGAACCTCTACGGCCGTATCGAAAAACGAAAGGCCAAAGAAGAGAATCGTGATCCACAGCCGATGGAAACGATGAGAGCCCGGGATCTCTGGGATCAGATCGGGTACGCTGCCTGGTCATGCGCTGACCCCGGTACACAATATCACGATACCATCAACGAGTGGCATACATGTCCTGAAGACGGTGAGATCAAGGCGAGCAATCCCTGCTCTGAGTACATGTTCCTGGACAATACCGCGTGCAACCTGGCCTCTCTTAACCTGATGAAGTATTTCACAGATGAGACCGGCAAGGAGTTTGATGTGAATTCCATCCGACACGCAACACGAATCTGGACAGTGGTACTGGAGATCTCCGTATTGATGGCACAGTTTCCATCTAAAGAAATTGCCGAACTTTCTTACCTGTTCCGAACCCTCGGACTCGGCTATGCCAACCTGGGAGCGGCACTTATGGTACAGGGTGTACCCTACGACAGTGAGCGCGGCTGCGCCATTGCAGGTGCACTGACCTCCATCATGCACATGAAATCGTATGCAACCAGCGCGGAGATGGCCGAGCAGATGGGCACGTTTGAGAGATACGAGAAGAACGAGGAACATATGCTGCGCGTGCTGCGAAATCACAAACGCGCGGCCTGGAATGTAGCGCCGGAAGAGTATGAAGGACTGACCATCAAGCCCAAAGGCATTGACGCTAACCTTTGTCCTGATTACCTGCTGAAGTCAGCGCGGGAAGACAGTGATAATGCCGTGAAGATGGGCGAGAAGCACGGATTCCGCAATGCTCAGGTCACCGTGATTGCACCTACCGGCACCATTGGACTGGTTATGGACTGCGATACTACCGGTATTGAGCCCGATTTTGCTCTCGTTAAATTCAAGAAGCTGGCCGGTGGTGGATACTTCAAGATCATCAACCAAAGTGTACCGCTTGCGCTCAAGAACCTGGGCTACAAGCCGAAAGAGATTGACGAGATCATCAAGTATGCCAAAGGGCACGGATCGCTTGAAGGCTGCCCGAACATTAACCCGGAAAGCCTGGGTGAAAAAGGATTTACTGAAGAGAAGATCAAAGCAGTGGAAGAGGCCCTGCCGGGAAGCT
>JAWVZW010000104.1:0-7055 GCA_033721975.1 Balneolaceae bacterium | reverse complement strand
TCATGATTCCGAATCCCCTTTTACAAGCGTCGCTCCCTTGGTGTTGACGGATGAGACCATCGTATCATAAGCCAGGCCCAGTTTATCCAGCTCGGCCGCCATTGCCTTGCCCACGTCAATCGCGGTATCCTCACCTCTTGACAGAGCAAACAGGGACGGGCCTGATCCCGATATGGAGCAGCCCAGCGCACCCGCTTCTTTGGCCGCCTGTTTCATGGCACCAAAGCCCGGAATCAAAAGAGAACGAACAGGCTCAATAATTTCATCATGCAGTGAACGGCCAATCAAATCATAGTCGTCAGAATACAGGGCTGCCACCAGGCTCCCTACATTGGCCCATTGGGTAACGGCTTTCTCCAGCGATACGTCTTTTTTCAGAATTTGCCGGCTGTGCCTTGTCTGTATTTCAATTTCCGGATGGATCAGTGTACAGAACAATTCAGAAGGAGTGGGAAGGGAAATTACATCCGGCGGATGGTGCGTTTTCACCAGAATAAAGCCTCCATATAGTGCTGCCGCAGCATTATCGGCATGGGGTGAACCGCTTGCAGCCATCTCTCCCTTCACGGCAAACGGAAGCAGTTCGGACAAAGTGAAAGGGTTACCCAGAACCGCATTTGCCGCATAGACAGCCGCTGCGGAACTTGCCGCACTGGATCCCAGTCCGCTGCCAAGGGGCATCTGTTTTTCAATAGTCAACTCAATACCGATGTTATCATTTCCGAGTTCTTTGAGCAGATGGATCACAGCCAGCCCAGCCGTGTTCTTATCTGCATCAAGGGGAAGCAACCCCTTATCTCCGCTTATACCGGTAATGAAGACTCCGGGACGATTGGTAATCGATGCGGTTACGTAATCACCCAGATTATGAATGGCAAAACCAAGCACATCAAAACCGCAGCCTACATTAGCCACCGTAGCCGGAGCAAAGGCTTTTGCGATTTTAATAGGGTCAGGATCCGGCATTATTAAACACTTTGGTATTGGTTACCCTCAGAATATCGGCAATAATTCCGCCCGCTGTAACATCCGCCCCGGCACCGGGCCCCTGAATCACCATGGGATGCTCATTATAGTGCCTTGTATAGAGCGCAACGATATTATCGCTTCCCGACAAATTATAGAAAGGATGATCATTCCCAATTTTTTCAAGCTCTACCTTTGCATTTTTTTCCTCAAAACGGGCAATGTAGCACAGCTTTTTGTTCTCTTTTTCAGCATCCAGCCTCAGGTTTTCAAAGTCGGAGTCGGATGCACTCAGTGCATTAAAAAAATCCTCAACGCTTTCTGCATCTTTGGCACTTTCGGGTACCAGATTTTCTACCTCAATATCGTCAAATTCCAGTTTATAACCCGCAACCCTTGCAAGGATCAACAACTTTCGGCCAACGTCATGCCCATTGAGGTCTTCGCGCGGGTCCGGTTCCGTATATCCTTTCTTGCGTGCCTCCCGAACAATGTCACTGAAGGGAGCTGACCCATCGAACCGGTTAAAAATATAGCTGAGCGTTCCGGATAAAACTCCCTCGATCCGGTTCACATAATCGCCCGTAGTTACCAGTTCATGCATGGTACCAATCAGCGGCAGACCGGCACCTACATTGGTTTCATAGCGAAATGCACAATTATGACGAACAGCAATTTCCTGCAGCTGATCAAATTGCTCCTGAGATGCAGAATTAGCCAGCTTGTTCGGAGTAACCACCGAAATGCTCTTCTCCAGAAATTCGGTGTATACTTTTTGAACTTCATTGCTCGCCGTACAGTCTACAAAGATGGAATTCGGCAGGTTCAAATTCTTAACCTCCTCGGCAAACCCTGAGAGATCCATCTTTGTACCTTCATTTTGCAGCTCATCCTGCCATTTATCCAGTGAAATTGACTCTTCCCTCACCAGCATCTTTTCACTGTTTGCTATTCCTTTCAGATTTATTTCAATCTGATAGTCATCAAAAAGATTTTTTGCCTGATCTGCCAGCATTTCAAGCAAGCGCCCGCCAATCAGTCCCACTCCAACAATAAAGAGATTCACGCTCTTCACACCCGCCAGGAAAAAGGCATCATGCAGGGTGTTCATGGCTTTCCGCTCGTTTTTACGGTCTACCACAAAAGAGATATTTCTTTCTGAGGATCCCTGGGCTATCGCGACTATATTAATCCCGTTGCGGCCGAGTGCATTGAAAACGCGTCCGGCAATACCCGGTATGTGACGCATATTGTCGCCCACTACGGCAATCACCGACATATCGGTTTCAACTTTAATCTCATCAATTGCATCAGATTGTACTTCCCTTGCGAATTCATTGGCTATAGCCATCTTTGCCTTGCCTGCTTCAGTAGGCATTACCGCGATGGTCACGGTGTGTTCGGATGATGACTGAGTGATCAGAATGATGTTGATCCCCTCTGCTGCAAGGGCATTAAAGATTCGCGAAGCCACACCGCTCACGCCAATCATCCCGGTTCCTCTTATCGAAATAAGCGCAATTTCATCAATGGAGGAGATCCCCCTGATGATGCCCGCCGACTGATTTTCCTCACCGGATATCAGTGTGCCCGGATTTTCCGGTTTGAATGTATTTTTGATCGCTATCGGAATGCCCGATTTAAGCGCCGGCTGAATGGTAGGCGGATAGATCACCCTGGCCCCGAAATGGGACAACTCCATGGCTTCTTCATACGAAGCAGATTCAACAGGAAAAGCACGCTTCACTTTACCGGGATCGGCAGTCATCAAACCATCCACATCTGTCCAGATTTCCACCATATCGGCACTTAAAGCCGCACCAAACAGGGAGGCTGTGTAGTCAGAACCACCCCGGCCCAGGGTCGTGGACTCTTTTTTCTCTGTGGATGCGATAAAACCTGTGGCAACTATCACTTCATCAGGATGGCTGCGAATAAAAGATGCAATATTGCGATAGGTAGGAGCTGTGAGCACATTGGCCTTCCCAAAATGCTCATCCGTCTTGATCAGCTCACGGGTATCACTGAAAAGTGCCGGAACGCCGCGGGTATCCAGAATGGATGCGATAATCTGTGCAGAAAAGCGTTCGCCAAAACCAACAATAAAATCGAGTGTTTTCAGGGTAAGTTCGCAGGTTAGTGCTACCCCTTGCAGTACGTCTTCCAGTTCGTTGTATGCAAGCTTGAACCGGGTTATCACATCTGACTGATGCTTGGCGGGTATCAGCTTTCTGATTGCCTCGAGGTGCCGGGTTTCTATTCCGCCCAGAATTTCCAGGTATTGGCGGTTACCGGTAGAGGCAAGATTGGCCATTTCGATCAGCTGATCGGTAACTCCCCTGAAAGCCGAGACTACGACAACCGGAGCACCGCTGCTACCGGCTTCTTTTGAAATAATCGAATATACATTTTCGAGGGCCTCCGGACTGCCAACCGAACTGCCTCCGAACTTCAGTACTTTCATAAATGTGATTAACCGTCAGGTCAGATGATGATATTTCTGAATGATTTCTATTCAGATGTACCGATTTAACAAATAATGTTCCCTTCCATGCAAAGATAGGAAACTTAAATGATTGATTTACAGGATACATTTAATCTCAGGACCTTTCACGGGCACACATGTTACAGCCTCGTCTGATTACAGATAAAGATCATCATCAAAATCACCCACCTGCAGACCCGCCTTATCTATAGAAATGTCTTTCCAAAGCCCAAAGCTCTCTGTTTAAGTAGGATCTAAACGTATTGTAATTACAGGATCAAGCGACTGCAACATTCAAATACGATATCTTAAGATTTACGGTTGTAATATCTGTACATATTCGTTTCCATACCTCTGTTAACTTAGTTCAAATCCCAAAGAGACTTTTTATCTGCGTGACATACCGGGGATCTGTTTCATTTTTCACCTAACAACAATTTCAATCCTATGTCAAATTACAGCAATCTTCAAAGCATAGCCATACTGGGGGCCGGTAATATCGGGTGTGCAATTGCCGATGGCCTGGCCAATTCAGGAGAATTTATACCTTCATCCATAACTCTTACACGAAGAAGAACAGGGAAGCTTGAGTCATTTGAAAAGCGGGGCTTTCGGATTACGTCAGATAATGTACAAGCCGTTGATGATTCTAAAATCCTCATCATTTGCGTGGAACCACATCAATTGGATGATCTTCTTCAGGAAATTTCACCAAACCTGAATGCGAAAGAGCATCTAATTATATCCGTCGTATCGGGAGCCTCCATAGAATCCATTAAACTGCACATAGCTGCGGGTGTAGCTGTTACACGGGCCATGCCCAATACAGCTATTGCAATCCGCGAATCTATGACATGTATCACTGGCGACAAATCTGACAAATCCGCGATGAATGCGACTATTAAAATTTTTGACAGTCTTGGAAGCACACAAGTAATCAGAGAAGATCAAATGAGCTCTGCTACGGCTCTTTGTGCATGCGGCATAGCATTTTTTCTGCGAGCTATCCGTGCAGCTTCACAGGGTGGAATCGAAATTGGATTCGATTCTGCAGAGGCTCTTACCATGGCCACTCAGACAGCACTGGGAGCGGCGGGACTTCTGAAAGAGATGAAAAATCACCCTGAATTTGAAATTGACAGAGTTACAACACCCAAAGGATGCACAATCTCAGGATTAAACCAGATGGAACACGGTGGTTTCAGTTCTGCGATGATACGCGGAATCGTTACGTCCTCTGAAAAAGCCGAAAAATTATATTAAAAAAAACGGTAATACTCAGTACTTGAGAATCTCTCAAATCTCAAAATCATCGTCTTCAAAGTCACCCATTCCCCCGAGCATGCTGCCCAGCATATCAGTATAGCTGCGGGTGTCGTCCAGATCATCCTTGCCGATCTTGGAGTACTGATGCAGCGCATCAATCACGAAATCCATCAATGCATAGAGTTCCTGTTTGTCGGGTGAGGCATATTTATTGACCAACTCTTTAAGACCGTTTACGTTCTCCAGGCTTTTGCGATAATCCGCTTCACTTTCCAGATCGGCTATTTCAAGACTGTTCCCCTCGGCAAACCAGTCCAGAATCTTCTTGTAGGTTTCGTCAGGTTCCTCGCCGGCTCTTTTGTTCGGATCCGGAAAGAGGGTTTTAAATGTGACACTGACGGCTTTACCGATTATGTGCTTGGCAACATTCGCTGCTCCCTCCTGTTCCCCTTCATAAACCAACTCCAGTTTCCCGGTTAATGCAGGTACGATGAAGTAGAGATCCGTCATTCGAAGCGTGGCGTCTTTTTCTTTATTGTATACAGCCCTTCGCTCGGCCGCAGAGATTGCCTGCTCCATAGCGGTAATGGTCATCCGGGTTGACACACCGCTTTTCTGGTCGATATACTCGCTGTTTCGGGCTTCGAAAGCCACATTTTCCAGAATCGTTCTGTACAAATCGGGAATGTATACCTTAACCTCACCCTGACGGTCACTCCACGCCTCCTGCCGGGTGATTTCCCTTGCAACCGATAACTCGCGTGGGTAGTGTGTTATGATCTGTGAATCAATACGATCTTTCAGCGGAGTGATAATATTTCCGCGATTTGTATAATCTTCCGGATTGGCAGAAAAGGCCATCGACACATCCAGGGGAATACGAATATTAAAACCCCGGATCTGGATATCCCGCTCCTGCATAATATTCAGCAGCGCAACCTGAATGCGGGGCTGTAAATCCGGCAGCTCATTAATCACAAAAATTCCCCTGTTTGTTCGCGGAATCAGCCCATAGTTAATCACTTCTTCATCCGCTAGGGAAAGTTTTTTTGAAGCCGCTTTGATCGGGTCAATATCACCGATCAGATCGGCCACCGTTGTATCGGGCGTTGCAAGTTTCTCTCCATATCTCTCTTCACGGCCCACCCACTCAATCGGCGTGTCATCTCCCTGCTCTTCAACCACATCGCGGGCAAATCGTGATACCGGGTTGTACGGATCATCATTGATTTCAGAGCCCGCAACAATCGGCATCTCCTCATCCAGAAAACGTACGAGCATCCTCAACATTCGGGTTTTAGCTTGCCCCCTCAGACCGAGCAAAATCATATCGTGCCGGGCAAGAATCGCATTCTGGATCTGTGGAATTACGGTTTTTTCATACCCTAAAATCCCGGGAAACAGGTTCTCGCCTTTTCCCATGGATTTCAACAGGTTGCCCCGCAGTTCCTCCTTAACGCTTCTTGATTTCCATCCGCTCTTTTTCAGTTTTCCCAGTGTATCAATATTCTTGCTCATAAAACGACTCGGTTCAATTGGATCAGGATTTGGATGTATAACTCATTTACCTTGAACTTCATTTCGCATTTGTGTCGCTTTCGGAAAGAACCCTGGTTAATACCCGGGATTTTATCAACGTCTCCTCCCATTCGTCCTTCGGATCAGAGTCGCCGGTAATGGCACCCCCAACAGGATATACCAGGTTATTTTTCTGAATAAGTGCCGTTCGTATCACAACATTAAAATCAAAATCGCCTGTCGGAGTGATATAGCCGATGGCACCGGAGTAGATTCCTCTCTTGTAGATTTCAAGCTCCTCGATCGCTTCCATGACCGCTATTTTTGGGGCCCCCGTCATGGATCCCATCGGAAAACATATCTCGAGAACGTCAACCGGGTCTGAATCAGGCATGGCTTCAGCGGTTACCGTCGAAATGAGCTGATGCACGGTGCCAAACGACTGTACATCATAGAGACGCGAAACCCTGACGGTATCCGTTTTTGCGATCCGTGACAGGTCGTGCCTCACCAAATCAACGATCATCAGGTTTTCCGCCCTGTTTTTTTCATTGAGCAAACTCTCTTTCTGTTTCGCATCCTCCCCGGGGTTAGGGTGGCGGGCGGCCGTACCTTTAATCGGCTCTGAAATGATCTGAGACCCTGTTTTTTTCAAATACCTCTCAGGAGAGGAACAGCAGACATGCAGATTCCCCGTGCGGATATAGGCTCCGATCGGTACAGGATTAATGGCCCTCATATTTACATAGAGGTCCAGCGGATCCCCTCTGTATTCGCCCTGAATGGGATAAGAGAAATTCAGTTCATAGAAATCCCCCTC
>JAWVZW010000103.1:0-7059 GCA_033721975.1 Balneolaceae bacterium | reverse complement strand
TGCTATTACAACTGAAATTTCTGAAATTGTTTCAGGTGCAGCTGCACTTGAAGATGCCTAGGAAGAAATTCCAGTACACCATTAGGTAAAATATTTACTTACTCTTATTTTTGATTTTGCCGGAGGGATGGCAGAGTGGTCGAATGCGGCGGTCTTGAAAACCGTTGAGGCGCGAGTCTCCGGGGGTTCGAATCCCTCTCCCTCCGCTCTTTTAGAAAAGCCCCGGCGTAGTGCATGGGGCTTTTCTTTTTAAATAAAACAGCGGTAAGTGCGTTCGTGGTTTTGAAAGTGAACATTATATCCCCACTCACTATGATCAAAAAATTTCTGCCCGCCCTGATTGTAGCAGTTTTTCTACCCATGCACATACAGCTCATCGCACAGGATACGGTCTCAGTTAACCTGGCAGAATTTATTCAGAGAGGGCTGGAAAAGTCGGGTCAGGTTGCTTATCAGCAACGAGCCGTTGATCTTGCCGAAAACAGGGTGGATCAGGCTGAGTCGCAGCGTATTCTGCCGCGGGTGAGTCTTAATACCCAGCACGGAATTGTACCCGGCGTGGATTCTCCTCTGGGGCTTCCCGACGGACAGCTGTATCTGGATCCCAATCTGGAAAATGACTGGGAAAACTGGGCTATATTTACCCGTGCGGAGCTCAGTGCCGTGCAGCCGATTTTTAGCTGGGGAGCCATTAATAAAGCTATCCAGGCCGCTGAAGCGGGAGCTAAAGCCGCTGAATACCGGTTTAATGCATCCCGATCAGAGGTAGAACTTCAGTTATTTGATCTCTACTACAGCTACCTGCTCGTTAAGGAGATTGAGGTGATCCTGGCCGATGCCTCCGGTCAGATAGACAGAGTGGAGGACCAAATTGAAAAGATGAGGGAAGAGGGTAATCCTGATCTCGAAGAATCGGATGTATTCAAATTTGAAATCTATCGATCTGAATTTGAAGTCCGGGTGAAAGAGGTGGAGGAGAGCAGCGCGCGGGTTAAAAGAATATGGGAGTATATTTTGGGCGGAGAAAGTAATCAGACCTTTGAGCCTGCACAGCAGTTTCTTGATCCCGTACCCTATGAAATTGAATCATTCGATTATTACCAACAGCTTGCTTTAAGCGAAAGATCGGAGCTTATAGGGGTAGAATATGGAATCGATGCCCTCAAAAAAACGACTGAGGCTGTTCGTTCTCAACAGTTTCCATTGCTCTTTATGGGAATTTCAGGCAGTTATGCCAACACACCTAACAGACCCAGACAGACTAATCCATTTATCATCAATAGTACCAACTATGCATCTGCCGCTATCGGATTCGGTATCCGGCAGAATCTGAGTTTCGGTTCAATGAAAGCTGCGGCAGAAAAGGCAGATATCGAGTACAGAAGAGTTCAGGATCTAAAATCTGCACTGACCGACGGAATCATTCTTGAGCTTAATGACAGCTATCAGGAAGCCGTTGTTGCGGATGAAAAAGTAAAACGAACTGAAGAGGCCCTGGTGACTGCCCGAAACTGGGTCAGAAATGAACAGCTGAACTATGATATCGGTTTTGGGGATGTGGAAAACTTACTCGAGGCGGTGCAAAAAGAGTTAGAATTACGCGTCGAGCTGAAACAAAATGTCTATAACTTTAATAAAAGAGTTGCGGCCCTGTATAAATCGGCCGGAATACCCATTTATCAATTGAGTACAAATTAAACAAAGGAATTGGCCATGATGAAAAAAGGCATTTTACTGTTAATACTTCTGCTGGTATCAGCGGGTTCGATTCTGGGGCAATCAGCGGAGCAGGAGATCAGATCCATGCTTGATGAACGAGACGCTGAAATCAAGGAACTACTGGGACCCGAGGGGAATCAGTATACTCAGGATCAGCGCGACAGGCTGAAGGATATCATAAATAACATTATTGACTATCGATCGATGGCGCGGCAGGCCCTGGGTGAAACTTTTCAGGAGATAACTGATGAAGAGAGAAATGAATTTGTGGACCTTTTTTCAACAATCATCAGAGATAACTCCCTCAACAGACTTGATATCTACCGCGCAGAAGTAAGCTACAACGAGATCAGCGTGAACGGAGATAGCGCCAGTGTAGAGACCACTGCCCAGCTTGATAATGTCCGAACCTCAGTAGATTATACGATGCACCGCGAAAACGACGGCTGGATGATAACGGATATGTCGATTGATCAGGTTTCAACCGCAGATTCCTATAACCGCCAGTTTCAGAATATCATCAGACGGCATGGTTTTGATGCGCTTATGGAAAGCCTGCAGCGCAGAGCCTCCCGGTCATCCACTTAATAAGATTCAGGTCCATTCAGAACTGATAAGAAACAGTTGAGTCGACCTCTGCAGTACCCTTTATATACGTTGTTTCAGTAAAGGATGTGATTCCCTGTGGAGCCGGATCGGCTTTGATAACGGTTGAACAGCGTGTTCCATAGGTATCCGATGTGATAAATATGGAAGAGACCAGCCGCTCCATTTCGGGGGATAACCCCGTAGAAGGAAGTTTTTCGTCGGGAAATTTTTCCTGATCCTGTAATATTGAAAACAATTCGGTGCGGGGTATTTCACCTTTACCTTCGTCTCTCATCAGATCAGTAAATCCTTCTCTGGCCTTTTCGGTTTTAGGCCAGGGCGTATCCAAAAAAGCATTGCTCAATGTATGGATACCGGGTTTAATTCGCTTCATCTCATCTTTCACATTGGTATAGTACCACAATTCCGTGGTTGTGCCGGCGATCAGGTTAAACCCGTTGTAAAGTTCTGCATCTTTTCTGAGTTCCTTTATGAATTCGGGTGCCGTCATATCGGAAGTAAGATAATCTGATACAATATCGCCCCTGCTGGGGGCATTCTCTTTGATATTGTTTATATCCCTGTAATTGGTAATGGCTGCAAACCGATGATCGGTCGTAATTCCAAGCCAGGTGCCACCGGCCTTGAGATCACGTCCGGCGAGAAGTTTTGGATGATCATACCAGAAAGTTGCCGGTTCAGCAGGACGATCATAGAATTCATCCCTGTTAGTGGCGAATATCAGCGGGTATTGGTTATCTGTCTGAAAAGCAAAAACAGTGAGGCACATTTTGAATAAAAACCGTTTTTTATCAACTTAAATGTTTTGAAACAATTGGGCGAAAAATACGATGTAAACCGGTGGATGTCATTATAAAGATCAGGCAATAAAAAGAAAGGATTGACTACATTTAGCGACAGCACGAAAAGGGATTGGGGATTGGTAATAGCCGGCCTGTTAGGTCTTGGTCTGTTCTTCTGGTTATATGCTGAATATCATCCACTAAGCATTTCGAACATACAATTGTCCGAGGCCGATGCCATTCAGAAATCCCAGGAAATATTTGAAGGATTTGGATATAGCTCGGATATCGAGCCCAATGCGCGGTTGCTGGCAGATTCCCGCCTCCTCGACTCCATACAGGTAAAATCAGACCTCCACCAATACCGGCATAATGAGGATCTGAAAAAACATTTACCTGCCTATTACTGGGAAACCTCATTTTTTACAGGGGGATCTCAGGTTGATAACCCGCTACTGGATTCAGACCAGCCAAATGTTATACAGGTACTGCTGGATGAAGGGGGAGGATTGATAAGTTTTCAGAATGAAAGAAATTTCGTGCCTGAGAACAGTTTCCGGCCGGATCTGCTACGGAAAATTCTTGGAGTTGAATTTACGGGATCAGCCCTTCCGGATTCTCTGCCGCTAAGCAGGCTTCAGTTTGAGCTGGAAGAGAATGGTGAAGATGCCCGTGCCGAAGGTATTCAAGAAACTATTAATCTCGACCAGGTGACCTACCTTGGGCGTGCATCTGCTGAACGCATCGCTAGGTACTATCTGGAGCAATCATACTGGAGTATACAGCTTCCGTCACTGACAGATATAGAATCAGTAAGTGTGAATGGTACAGTTGCTGCCCGGGCAACCTTTACCACAATTGACAATGATTCTTTGGGTTTTCCATTTACCATTGAGATGACCCTTTTGGCAACCGGTCAGCTGATATCCATGACGCATGCCTTTCAGGGAAATCCACCTGCAGAAATGTCCTGGGAACAGCTGATTGGCAATATCCGTATTGGGGCAACCCTTCTGGGAATATTCTGGATATTGATTATGCTCATTATCCGCTTTCGTATGAGGCTGATTGATATGAAAGCCGCCATTTTGGTAGCCGTTCTTGCCGGATTTACGGTACCCTTTATCGTTCTCATGCAGTTTCTGCATAATTTTATTTACAGCTTTGGAACATTTTCCGGGTCTTTTGTAGTCACCATGCTGACGATCCTTGGAATCCTGGCTGCCATCACATCCATTATCTTTTTCATGGTGACATCCATAGCCGATTCCATCACAAGGGAAAGATGGGTCAGAAAATTAAGAACCATTGATCTGATTCGAATCGGACATTTTGCCAGCCGTCCGGTAGGTTTGGCTTTACTGAGAGGAACCCTGTATTCATTTGTTATCAGCGGTCTTTGGGCTCTGCTTCTGGCAATCAATACCGGATATCTTACTGTACCGAATGAGTTTTATGGATCCAGACAATATTTACCCGGGATCGGAATTACTCTCTCTAATTTGCTGGAAGTGTTCATTATCAGTGAAGCCATCTTCCTGATCTTGATTCCCTACTTCAAATCTAACAAAAGGCCGGCACTGAGCATCATAGCGATGTCTGTGTTCATATTTGGACTCATGAACCCGCTCTCCATGGATATTGGTCCGCTTAGCACACAGATCATAATGCTCGGTATGCTGGGGCTGGCGGCCGGTATCATCTACTATTTTGAAGACTATCTTACCGTATTTATTACACTGTTCTTCACGGTAGGCTTTCTTAATTCGCCCTCCGGATGGCTTGTTGACTATTCTCCGGATGTATATGTCTTTTACGTGCATGTGGTTATCGTAGCAGTAGCCATAATAGCCGGAGTTTATTCTATTCGAAAAGGAAAACTGAACCGGGATATCCCGGAATTTATACCGGAATATATACAGGAGCTTGCACAGGAGGAGCGAATCAAACAGGAGCTCCAGATTGCCAGGAAAGTTCAGCAATCTTTTCTGCCGCTAAGCACTCCAGATTTCAGAGGACTTGATATTGCGGCAGTCTGTAAACCCGCATATGAGACCGGCGGGGATTATTATGATTTTATTGAGTTGGATGGCGACAGGCTTGCCGTGACAATAGGTGATGTCAGCGGCAAGGGTATTCAGGCTGCGTTTTATATGACCTTCACCAAGGGGGTATTACACGCGCTTTGCAATGAGTTTGAATCCACCATCGACGTTCTCTCCAAAACCAATACACTGTTCAGAAACAATGCCGATAAGGGTACCTTTGTCTCACTCATTTTTGGCGTCGTGGATCTGAAAAACAGTTTGTTCCGGTTTTCACGTGCCGGCCACAATCCATTGCTGTATTTCAATAATGAAGAGAAAAAGCTCCATGAACATACACCGCTTGGAATCGGTCTGGGCATGGCAGGTGGGGATACATTTTCCAAAAATACGATGGAAGAGACCATCCAGTTAAGTACAGGGGATATCCTGATTATGTTTACGGACGGTGTTGTGGAAGCTGTGGATCAGAACCATGCATTTTATGGTGAGAAAAGACTTTATGAACTGGTTCGAAAAAATTCTGACCTCTGCTCAGAAGAACTGATAAAAGTGATCATGGATGATCTCGAGAAATTCTCTGAAGGAGTGAGCCAGCATGATGATATGACCATGCTGATCATTCGGAAACAGTAAAAAAAGGAGAGACGCTAATCTGCCGGACCGGACACTTAGAAAGCCGGTAAAGAATTCATGTAAAATTTTTTACATCAAGTTCGTTATTTTAAGCACCATGAAACAGATCAGGCTTAAAATTCTTCAATTTTGCATCCTCGCTGCTGCATTTTTATGCGCTACATCAAATGCATGGGGCCAGGCTATTAGTATAGAACCGGATGAGTCTGATTTGGCCCCCATCAGCCTTGAAGAAGCACTGAATGAGGCAGCCGAAAGCGGGAAAAAAATTCTGATTGATGTGTATGCGGAATGGTGCCCGTATTGCCAGCGAATGCATCGTGATGTCTATACAAGTGATGAAGTCCTCTCAGCTATTTCGGATTATTTTATCTGGGTAAAAATCAATGTGGAATCGCCATCAGTTGTAAGCTATTTCGGTGCGGAAATGACCGAGTCTCAATTTGCCTCTGCACTTGAAAACGAAAGCGTACCCACCACATACTTTCTCAATTCAGAAGGAGCCGTGATCGGATCTCAGCCGGGATTTATAGAGTCTGAAATCTTTGCTTCACTGCTGAAGTTCGTTGGGAGCGATGCTTATCTGGAACAGTCATTTCAGGAGTATAGTGGCCGCTGACAGCACCATCATTTAAAATAAGTAAGGTTAATTCATCATAAACGTACATGTCTCGCAGTCAGTCAGTTGAAGATTATCTGAAAGCCATTTATAAACTGGAGAGTGAAGAGGAAGGAGGAGTGTCTAATTCAAGGCTAGCATCCGAAATGGAGGTGTCCAATGCTTCTGTGACGAATATGGTAAAACGTCTTTCCGAAATGGGTATGGTTGATTACGAATCCTATTACGGTTCGCGTCTCACAACCACTGGCCGGAAAATTGCGCTTGAAATTATACGGCATCATCGGCTGCTTGAGCTATATCTGAAAGAGATGATGGGGTATTCCTGGGATGAAGTGCACGATGAGGCTGAAAAGCTGGAGCATCACATTTCCGAACAGTTTGGCGATAAGATTGCTGAAATGCTGAATCACCCGGCATTCGATCCGCACGGAGATCCCATTCCCACTAAGGAGGGGGAAATGCCGGTGATGAAAACGTTGTCACTGAATGATGCCAAGATGGATATACCGTGCATCATTAGCAGGGTAAAGGATCAGGAGCCGGAATTTTTACGCTATCTTGAGAAAATGGGATTGATTCCCGGGGTAAAACTCAGGGTTATAGAAAAAGAACCTTTTGATGGGCCCATTACGCTTGTAATGGCTGA
>JAWVZW010000102.1:0-7062 GCA_033721975.1 Balneolaceae bacterium | reverse complement strand
GTACGTCGCGGTATCGGTACGGACTCGCGCATCGGCAAGCGGTTCCTGTTTGCAGGAATCGGATATGGTGGAAGCTGCTTCCCGAAGGATGTGCAGGCGATTCATCACACGGCCGGCCAGTACGGCTACGACTTCAAGATCCTGGATTCAGTGATGAAGGTAAATGAGATGCAGAAGATCTCGATCGTGGAAAAGATGAAGGAGTACTACGGTGGAGACCTGAGCGGGAAGAAGATTGGCGTGTGGGGACTGGCTTTCAAGCCGGAGACCGACGACGTTCGGGAGGCCCCGGCGCTCTACATCACCGACGAGCTGGCCAAAGCCGGTGCAAGCATGATTGCCTATGATCCGGAGGCCAACGAAACCTTTCAGAAGGCGGCCAGCAAACAGGCTCTGGATGCTATGGAATTTACCAGCGACCGTGACAAGGTGCTGGACGGCATCGACGCGCTGGTCATCTGTACCGAATGGAATGAGTTCAGACGACCGGATCTGGAGCGTTTTCCCCGAATGATGAAAACCCCGGTTATTTTTGACGGCCGGAACCTGTATGATCTCAAGCGTGCCAAAGATGCAGGCTTGACATATATCAGCGTTGGCAGACCCTCAATAGGAACGGAATAAAAGCCGGGAGTGAGCTTACCGGCTTTCCCTAAAATTCGAAAAACCATTGTCCAAAAGAATTCTCATAACGGGAGGAGCCGGTTTCCTGGGTTCACATCTGTGTGACAGATATTACAATGACGGCTGGGACGTGATCTGCATGGATAACCTGGTGACAGGTTCTGAAGCAAATATCGCACACCTTTTCGGCCGGGACAGATTTCATTTCATAAAGCATGATGTAACAAATTACATCATTGTTAAAGGCGACCTGGATCTGATTCTACATTTTGCATCACCCGCTTCCCCGATAGATTATCTTGAAATGCCCATTCAGACCCTGAAAGTAGGTTCACTGGGTACTCATAAGGCGTTGGGACTTGCCAAGGCAAAAAACGCAAAATTTGTGTTGGCATCCACCAGTGAGGTGTATGGGGATCCCCTTGAGCATCCTCAGAAAGAGACTTACTGGGGAAACGTAAATCCTACCGGCAGCCGCGGGGTTTATGACGAAGCGAAGCGTTTCGCAGAGGCCATGACGATGGCTTACAACCGTTTTCACGGTATCAAGACAGGTATTGTCAGGATTTTCAATACATACGGATCAAGAATGAGGCTTCGGGATGGAAGAGCTCTGCCCACGTTTTTCCGGCAGGCATTGCAGGATGAACCCATCACCGTGTTTGGCGATGGCTCACAAACCCGATCCTTTACCTATGTGGATGATCTTGTAGAGGGTATTGTACGCCTGGCTGAAAGTGATGAATCTGAACCTATCAATCTGGGCAATCCGCAGGAAGTAACCATACTGGAATTCGCCCGTGAAATATTGGAATTAACCGGTTCCAATAGCGAAATTATATTTGAAGACCTTCCGGAAGGTGATCCTCAAATACGGCAGCCTGACATAACCAAAGCAAATAAGGTGCTGAACTGGTATCCGAAGGTGGATCGAAAAGAAGGGTTGACGAAGACAATGACGTACTTTAAAGATCAGCTGGGAAAGAATTGATTCTATGGGAAAACGCCTGATTGATCTTTATCCTTATCGAACTTCCCCTTCAGGACCGGAATTCCTGTTGCTGAAACGGGCAAAGGGAAAAATCTATGAGGGTCAATGGAGAATGGTTGGAGGTAAAGCCGAGGAGGGGGAAACATTCTGGCAGGCTGCCCTTCGCGAGCTTAAGGAAGAAACGGGACTGAATCCGAAAAGTTTTTGGACGCTACCATCCATAAACACATTTTATGAGTATACATCTGATATGATTCATCAGGTTCCTGCGTTTGCAGCAGAATTGGACCCCTCATCAAATCCCGAACTGGATGATGAGCATCTAACTTTTGGCTGGTTTGAGGCTGACAAAGCCGTGCAGTTGATACACTGGCCGGAGCAAAAACGTCTGATTCAACTGGCAGACCACATTTTGAAACACGATCAAATACTTGAAGAGTGGCTCGTACCCTTACAATAATATCACTGGCCTTTTTTGCAGCAATCATGGCGCTGCTTGCTTTACCCGCATCCGGTAATGCCCAGATGAAAAGCTATGAGGTGCTGCCCGCACCGGATTTATGGTATAATGACGTGGACGGAATACGAATCGGTGTTCGCCTGATGGGCCAGGTGCCTGGTACATTTGAGGATGGGCCCCACCGGCTGGATGCGGGATTCTGGGTGGGTACGTGGTTTCCTGATTTGCCTGTGTCCTACTATCTATCCTTTACTGAGCCGATACCGAAGTGGTCGGAATACGGAAGTGAGGCCAATGTACAGTTGATCAGCTCGATTCGAACGGGATATCACCGGCATGGTGTGGCTTTCAATAAAAGATGGCAGCAGGGATTTGATGAACGCAGGTACCGCGAAATTTCTGTTCTGAATACCTATGAGAAGAGGTTCGATCTGGAGTACCCGGCATTTCCGCTTCTCTGGAATACGAGTGACAAAGTGCTTTCTAATGTCACTTTTGAAATCCGGAATGATCATTCCCTGGGCTGGTACAGTATCATGGGATCAGCTTCCCTTCAGTTCCTGAATGATGTATATCCCATGGCGTCTTTGACAGCCATTCAGGAAATACCGCTGAGTGAGAAGTGGGGTTTCCGATTCAGGGGATTTCTGGGTGCAACGGGATCCAATGCGGCTCCGGAGTACCTTTATTCAAGAAGTTTTCATCCCTCCATACAGACACTCAATTCCGGCATAACCCGTGCGAAGGGTACCATTCCGCAGCCCTGGATGGAAAGCGGGCATTTTCACTTATCAGGCGGTGCGAATTTGAGAGGTTACACTGATCAGGATGTGGAAGCATTTAAAGATCCTGCCCAATCCGGTCTCTACAACTCATTTATTTCACTGAATACGGAGTTCGATTATCCGAACCCCATCGGTTACCTGTTTGATAAAATTCCATATCTGTCGGAGTTCATGAACTTTGGATCCTATCTATTTATGGACACCGGAAGGGCACTGGCCGGCGGTGACTCCGATCTATTTACTGATGCCGGTGCAGGCTTTTCTCTCTCTTTGAATATCCCGGATTATCTTGGAAAGACCAGAGGCTTTGTTCTTCGCTATGAAATACCTTTCTGGTTATCTGATCCAGGATCCGGGGATTCATTTGCGTTCAGACACTTGTTTGGTTTCGGTGCCGTTATTTCATTCTAATTCACCTGTTATCTATCCGGACTGGCATGCGAGTTGTTCTACTCTTACTTATCGGTTTCTTAATGCTGACCTCTTCCTGTACGACCAGCCGATGGGTTGTTACCAATCAATATGCCCTTGATGAGAATGCTGAACCGGAGATCGTAGACCGTTCAAATATTCTTGTTCTGGAAAATGAACCGACACCGCAAGATCCTGCTTTAAGGTATAATGCCTATGAGATTTTACAGGAAGAATATCCACTCAGGGTCGAAATGGAGAGAACCGTTCAAAAGTACAGACCCCGATGGGGTTTTATGATTTTGGGGCTAGCCGGGACTCTATTTGCCCTGACGGCAGCAAACACCGGTATTATACTTGGAGATGCAGGCCGTACCCAAAAAGCTATTCTGAATCTGACGGGGGGTGTTCTTGGTGTGCTGTCATTTATCAATCTTCAGCCTTCCGGAGAACCCATTTACACGGGTGAAAAAGAACTGATGAGACGAAGCGGAATTGAGGTCTTAGTCGATTCCACAGCGATACAGAATTCTGAATCCGACAGACTGAGTCTGGTAACCATTTCATTTAGAGACAGTATCCTGTTCAGTGAAAGCAATTTGCCCCTTTCAGAGAATGGACTCGAAATCAATCTTGCCTCTTTGTCAGGAGAACTCAGCGAAAGGGTAGAGGCTGATTCTGAAATCGATGTAGTGCTGGAGTATAGCGGACAAGAGTATCGAAAGACTATTCGGGCAGATCAGTTCCTTGTTCCATTTATACGTATAACAGAACCAGTTACTACGCTTCATTCTTCCCCTGACAATTCAGAAATTAATGTGATAACGGAAGTTGGTGAGGGCAGCCGACTGCAGATTTTATCAATGAATGACGGGGAAGAACAGGATGAGGAGAGGGAGTGGCTCAGAGTGAGATATGAAAATACTGAAGCGTTTATCCAAAATGACACGGGTGTAAAAGAGTGGAGGCCTCTTGCCGGCAGCGTGTCGTCCCGGGTGTATGAATTTGCTGAAATTCCCTTTGGAGAAATTGATGTGGAGAGCGGTGTACCGGTTTTAAAAGATTCCGATCCGGCCGATAAGGCTCTCATCGTTACCAATGGCACAGGAAACCGTCTGGGTACTCGCCAATATCTTACAAGAGACCATGATCTCTACCGGCATTACAGCCGAAACGCTTTTCAAGTGGATCAGAGTTCTATCTTTACGGTTCGGGAACGTGGAGGCAGAGAAATGCTTGATCTGAATGAAACTGCGGGGTCCATGTTTGATGAGGGATCACTGTATCTTTTTCTGACCGGATTTGCTGAAGTTCGGGAAGAACCGGATGGCGATGGCCTAGAAGTTGTGCTTGTTTACGAGAATCGGGAAGGTGATGCAACCAGCATTTCATTGGTGGATTTCTTCAGGGAAGTAGCCAGCCTTTCTCCGGAGTCACTCTATTTGTTTATAGACCTGGATTTTCTGCCGAATCCTCAGCATACAGGATCGGAACGAATGCTTGTTTCACTGATCAGTGAAGCATCCGGTGAGCTTCTTCGTTTACTTCCAAATTCCGCCATCATATTCAGCAACCGGCCGGGACAGCGGTCCGGACTCTACTCAGATCCGAATAGTGAAAATATGCGCCATCATATTTTCGCCTACTATTGGGCAGAAGCTCTTAAACAGAGAAAAAGTGAGATGTCAGATCTGGTAAATCATCTTGACAGCAATGTAGACTATATGTCGAGACGACTTCACGACCGCCCGCAGGAAATACAGGCTTTTGGAAACCTGACACTGGACATATCTGAATAATGATCATGTCAGGATGGATCTACATTCTGCTGAGTGCTTCTTTTTCCGTACTCATAGCCCATCTTCTTAAAGTTATCGAGTTCAGGAAGTTCAATACCATAAAAGTGCTGACGATTAACTATCTGGTAGCCACTTTCGTAGCGTTTGCAACATCGAACAAGGGAGGTCCGATACTGGAATCCGAAACAGGGAATCTCTTTGCCGCAGGCACATTGGCTGTTTTTACGGGATTCATTTTTATAGCCAACTTTTTCATTTACAGTAAATCGGTTAACCTCAATGGAGTTGGCATAAGTGTTGCCGCCATGCGCATTTCCCTGATCGTTCCGGTGCTCCTGTCAACCTTGTGGTATCTGGAATATATCAGTGTGGCCCAGTGGATCGGAGTGATGCTTGTCTTTGTAACTCTTTTTCTGCTATTGCCTGATAAAGGAAGGCTGATTCGGGAACCGTTCAGTGCCGGATGGCTCCTTGTTCTGCTATTCCTGGGAACCGGCTTTGGTGACGCAGCCCTGAAAATTTATGAATCCGATTTTTCCGGAACATGGGTGAAACAACAATTCATGGGGATGGTATTTTTAACTGCCTTTATGAGCGGACTTACAATATTGGTGTTTCGAAAGGATTTACGATTTACCATGAAAGATTTCTGGATGGGTGCTGCCATCGGAGTGCCCAATCTGTACACTTCTATATTTTTGATCGAAGCCCTGGAACGCATGAATGGGGCCGTTGTCTACAGCGCCGTGAATGTCATAACGGTACTGGGTGCGACGATACTGGGCATACTGAGGTGGGGTGACAGGCTGAACCTTTTTCAGTGGGCCGGCATAGTTTTCACACTCATTTCAATTCTATTGCTTATTTAGACGGGAAGCATGCATCAGTCGTATTCAGCAACATTGAAGAGTGTGATTCGGCTGGTTTTGAAAACAAAACAATCCAATTCAACCATTTTATTTAACCGAATATTGTAATGAGCCAGATTGATAAAATTAGATCCAGGGCCTCACAGTCCATCAGAAATGTACTGCTGCCAGAGGCCGAAAAAGATATACGGGTCATCAAAGCGGCAATTATGCTCAAGACTGCGGGATATGCCAACCCCATTCTATTGGGTGATGCTGAAACGATCAGCAGCCTGGCCGAATCGGAAGGAGCAAGTCTGCCCGATTCAATTGAAGTTAGGCCCTATTTAGATCCGGAGCAGGATGAGCGCAAGTTTCACTATTTCAAAGAGAAACTGAAGCATAAAAATCCGCAGGACTCAGATTTATGGAAACTATGCCGGGATCAGCTATTCACGGCCGGGTGGCTGTTGGATCAGGGTGAAGCTGATGCCTCGGTTGCAGGTTCCGTAGCTTCAACGGGAGCTGTTATTCTCTCCGCTTTAAGAACCGTCGGTGTTGCCGAATCATCAGAACTTGTGTCGAGCAGTTTTTTGATGGAAATGAGTGATGGCCGTGTATTTACGTATGCAGACTGCGGTGTGGTTCCCTATCCTGATTCCGCACAGCTCGCTTCGATTGCCCTGGACGCAGGGAAGACTCATCAACTGCTGACCGGCGAGGAACCTTTGATAGCTTTTCTTTCCTTTTCCACCAAAGGCAGTGCCCGTCATGAAAGTGTGGATCTGGTATCTGAAGCCTGCCGAATTGCCAGATCAAAGAAGCCTGAATGGAAAATGGATGGAGAGCTGCAGTTTGACGCTGCAGCCGTGCCATCGGTAGCAGCCAGAAAAGCACCCAAATCAGAAGTAAAAGGGGATGCCAATGTATTCATCTTTCCGAATCTGGATGCGGGCAATATCGCCTACAAAATTACAGAACGGCTGGCAGGTGCAACTGCAACCGGACCGCTGCTCCAGGGGCTTAAAAAACCAATCATGGATCTGTCGCGCGGATGTTCAGTAGATGACATCGTTAATACTGCGTGTGTTGCCTCTCTTTTGTCATTGACCTAAGTCTGCGATCGTGATAAACAGAGCGAATT
>JAWVZW010000101.1:0-7093 GCA_033721975.1 Balneolaceae bacterium | reverse complement strand
TATCGGTGCGTATCTGTGTAATACCTCTGAATTCCCCCGGTCCGTCTCCCTCACGACCCACAGATTGCAAATAACCTCCATCCGGACCAAATACCTGAATCATCTCCTGCTCGCTGTCGGCAATAAAAACCCGGCCCTGATCATCCACGGCAATTGAACGAATCCAGCCTATGAGTACATTTTCTGAATCGCCAAACTCTGCAACTTTTTTCGGCTGAAGTACCTGTTCAGGCTCAGAGTCATCCGGTATCACGACTACATTCTCGATCCCGGCAATCTCCTCCGGAATTTCAATGTCCGGGGAGGAGGTACAGGCTTGAAAAAGAATACAAAAAGTGATCACCACGGAGGCGCGGAGGGGATGCACTAATTTAGTGGCTTTACATGAGTCAGAGATATTTTTTAAAAATGAAGGCATTGATTGAGATTTTATAAGCTGTCAGCTATAAGAGGGAGTTGGGAGTAGGGAATTTTGGTATTTGGAATTTGTTAATTGTGATTTTCCTCGTCTCACGTTTGACTTCTGACGTTTGCCACCCCCACACCCTAGATTTCCCCCAATGCAAAAGAGGTACTATATACCTAATATTTAATTCTGCTTCAACCGCAAAGAGCTCATCTTTTTCAGATTTACATAGAGTATTACCTATTCACATTCAATCAATAACTATTCTGCACTTCTTACGAAAGTGACAAATACTTATTTAAACTTATTAAGCAGCACCCTCTATATCTTTACAGGTTAAGAGATAACTATACGTTAGCCTTTTTAACTTAAACTTTAGGACTTACCATGTTTTTTTATTAATCTCGTTTTGGAATTTAATCTTATCTCTATTCACCATATGGGATCAATCCTTCCTGACTACGAGTATGACATTTTTGTAAGTTATCGTCACCACGATAACAAGTACGATGGCTGGGTAACCGAATTTGTGGAGCGCCTTCAGCAGGAACTGAATGCAACTCTTAAGGATAAGCTGACGATCTATTTTGATAAAAATCCTGAAAGCGGATTGGCTGACAATCATGTAGTGGATCAATCCATTCAAAATAAGATCAAGACCCTGATTTTTATACCCATCATTTCACAGACGTACTGTGACACTTCTTCTTTTGCATGGAGTCAGGAATTCAAGGTATTTAAAAAGGTTGCGGATTCAGACCGTTTTACCCGAACGGTCAGACTCTCAAACGGCAACTTTACTTCGCGTATTCTACCGGTAAAAATCCATGACATCGACATCGCTGACCTCAGGCTTCTCGAGTCGGAACTGGAAGGCACACTCAGGTCCATCGATTTTATTTACAGGGAAGCGGGTGTAAACCGTCCCCTTAGACCTGTGGACGATAAGATTCAGGTGGAAACCGCTCAGGGCCGAACCCTCTATCGGAATCAGATCAACAAGCTTGCCTACGCCATTAAAGAGATTATTCAGGGCATCCGGGATATCGACAAAGCTGCACCCGCGGCCACACCTCCCACCACACTTTCCTCTTCAGAGCCGGTAAAAGGAGCTTTCTCATCCTCCCATCCTTCAGCATCCAAAGTAAAGGTTCTAGATCAGTCTGCCCAGAGCGTCTATCTTGCCTGGACATCCAGTGATCTGAAAGATGAACGGGAGGAGATGGCCATCACGCTAAAAAAAGCAGGTTTCAATGTTCTGCCGTCCACCGACTGCCCGGCCGATGACGAATCATTTAAGAAAAAGGTACGTGAAGATCTGGCCCGATGTACCTGTTCCCTGCACATGCTGGGGGGTGAATTCGGTCGTCGTTTTGAATTTGAAAGCCAGGTCTCATTCCCGCAGTTCCAGTTTCTGGAAGCCAAGAAAATGATTGAATCCGGCCAGGAAGATTTTAACTGTTTTGTCTGGATGCTGCCTGATGCCACCCAAAATATGAAGCCGGATCAGCAGAGTTTTATCAATTTCATCCGTAATAACATTACCCACAACATGATGTTCTCGAACAGCATGGGACCGATGCAGCTGGTTGATGACATGCGCGTGGTGATGAAGAAGGAAGAAGAAGAGCTCTTTGACTCCAAGGATACAGAGATCTTTTTCATTTACAATCAGCAGGATGAAGCAGAGGCCAAGATTATAACGGATCACCTCAGCACGGAGTATCCCGTTGAGATTATGAATATTCTGCCCGATGGGGAGGATAAGTATCGGGAGATCAGCACCCAGCAAATACCCAAGAGCAAGCTGGCGGTAGTCTATTTCAAATATGCCGCCGACTGGGCACTTCCGTTTACAAAACAAGTTTGGAAAACGGTGGGCGGCGCATCCTCACCCACTCCTCTCTTCCTGGTTGGAGAAGACGACCCAAGCAGCAATAGGGCAAGAAACTTCAAGGCACCCAAAGTGGTGTCATCTATCGTTCCGAAAGAGGAAGTACCCGCAGAAGTGAAGAAAGTCTACGTCACCGTAAAAGATATGAGTTAAGCCGTTTTTTCTATGTTCGACGATTTTCACGTTTGCCCATATACAGGATTGCGTTCCTTTACGGAGGAAGAGTCGATCTATTTCAAGGGACGTGAAGAAAATATTGAGCAGGCAATCGAACAGCTTCAGCGTAACAAATTCCTGATGCTGACCGGTGCTTCCGGTGATGGTAAATCGTCGTTGGTTTATGCAGGTATCATTCCCAATGCCCGGGCCGGATTTCTGAAGTCGAAGTATTCGAATTGGGTTGTAGCTGATTTTCGTCCCGAAAGAACCCCTTTCCAAAACCTATGCCGGAGCCTCGCCACACAGCTTGGCATTGAAAATAGGGAAACCGTTGAATCGGAATTGAATCACGGTTTTTCGGCCCTGGTCGATTTATATAAGAATTCTTCCCGTTACCTGGATACAAACTCCGCTGAATGGCAGGAAGCTGATGAGGCCGGCAAATCTGAACTCAAGCGGAAATCTGCCAATCTTCTGATCCTGGCCGATCAATTTGAAGAGTTTTTTACCAACCCTGAAAATTATCAGCACGGTGCTCCCTCACGGGAATCGAACCTTGTGCTGAATCTGCTGCTCGAAACGGCCAGAATTGCGCTGGAAGAGGATCTGCCTATTTATGTGATCTTTACCATGCGGTCCGACTTTATCGGACAGTGTTCTGCATTCAGGGGATTACCGGAATACATTGGTTTTTCACAGTTTTTTGTTCCACGCCTAAACCGGACGCAGCTGCAGCAGGTCATTGAGGAACCTGCAATGCTGAGCGGTAACCAGATTTCGCGGAGGCTTACCGAGCGGCTCATCTTCGATCTCACCGAAGGCGTGGACCAGCTCCCGATTCTTCAGCATGCCCTGAATCAGATCTGGCATGCGGCCGACGAAGGCAAAGAGGAGATGGACCTTATTCATTACGCAATGGTAGGCGGAATGCCTGCCGATGAGCTGCCGGACGATCATAAAGAGGCCTTTCTGAAGTGGTTTCACAACCTTCCCGATGAAATCAGGGACTGCTATCACGAGCCCAGCCTTCAAAATGTTCTGGATACCCATACCAACAAGCTCTACCTGGAAGCAACGGAATATTATCAGCGTGAAACAGGCAGATCCATCTCGGTTGAGGATGTAAGTGCCGTTATTAAAACAGCATTTACCTGTCTTACAAAAATTGACCAAAGCCGAGCGGTCCGGAACCGAATGTCGCTGCAGGAGATCACGGATATTTTGAATCGCCCCGGTATGGATGCGGAGTCCGTCGGAGCCGTACTGAATATTTTCAGGGAACCGGGCAATACGTTTATCCGGCCTTTCATAGACCCCGAAAGTGACGACAAGACACTCAAGCCGGATGATGTGCTCGACATTACCCATGAGAGCCTGATCCGAAACTGGCACTACCTGGAAGAGTGGGCAGAAGAGGAATATGAAAACTATACGGTCTACCTTGATTTTGAAAAACAGCTGAATCGTTGGGTAGACAGCGGTAAATCGAGAGGTTTCCTCCTATCAATCGGACCCCTGGTCTTCTTTGAAAACTGGTATGAACGGGTGCAGCCCAATAAGCACTGGATATCACGCTATCTGCCTGATGAGCTGGAAAATGAAAAGAAATTGGAGAAAGCCGACAAAACGCTCTCCAATGCGCGGGATTTCCTGGAAAAAAGTGCCCGAAGACACACTGTAACCCGAACATTTATGAAGTATGGGGCCAAGAAGATTGGGGCTGTAGTATCAGTGGTGCTTCTTCTTTGCCTGGGTGCATACGGAGCCTGGGATGCCTACCAGAAGCAGAACAGCTCTGTGCTTGAGTTTATTAAGGAAGACTCGATTGCAATCTCAAACAGGGCCGATCTATTACCTCAGGCAACTGTTCCGCCCCTGGTTGAATTGATAATCATGGATGCGGCGACTGTTCCCGAGATCATCGATGGCATTACTGAAACAGACCAGAAAATCAAGGTGGCTACGGGTATTGCCTCAAATCTTGTACTTCAGGGCAGAAAATATCCAGCCGAACTCATTCTTGAATCCCTGGGAATTGCAGACAGTCTGCTTGCAGGCTACAGTCCGGAGAATCAAAACACCGAAGAACTCACGCGCACCCTGCAGCTATTCTACGATTTTACCATCACGGCCGAGGTGACTGATTTTTATCTGCAGAATGAACAGTCTGCCGCACTTGTACAGTCTAATTCTGAACGCTCCAAAGAGTGGGCTTTGCACATACTTTCGGAGCAGCCCGATAATTTCAATGATATCCAGCATCTGCATCTGGCGATTGAAAACGGCCTCAATAACCGGACTCTCAGCTCTGAAGAGATCAGCACCATTTTAAATGCATTATCTCCATTCGAAACAGATCAGCGCAGCAGCTGGATAATCAACAACTATCAACCAGACCGGGTGTTAGTTCGCGGGGCGCAACCTATTTACGGGAATCGGCATAATGGACTTTATCAGCTTTTGGCCTATTTATATGCGGCAGCTGATGAACCTGAGCTGGCCATACAGAGTGTTGATTCTATTCTGGTAAATCAGTCTACATTTTTTGAGAACAATTATAATACACACAGCGAAAATGCCACCCATGTTGCGGCGGTATTCTACTCATACGATCATCTGGATGCACTCGATACTTTTGTGGAAGAATACTCATCAAGGGTAAACTGGACACCTGCTGACTTTTACAACCGGCTTGTATCAAAATTCCATATTGATCTTTACCTGGCGGATCGCTTCAACTACTACGCAGGAGCACCCAGGTACTATGGTAATCCCTACCTGATGTTAGCATCCGATGAGATGCTCACTTTCTTTTTTTCCAGAATGAGAGAAAATCTTCAGCAGGTATCCAATCCGGATATCAGAAATTTTGGATTGGCTCTGTCTTACAAAAATGAGGGTATTCTCAAAGCATTTCGAAATGAGATCAGGATGAACCCTGAAGCTAACTCTTCACTTTCCCCGCTTTTTGAAGAAGCTATCACTTATTATCGTCGCGTTTCCGGCAACTACCTTAACCAATTGATTAATATTCCTCTGACGTCCAGCCTGGATTTGGCAACCTATCCCCGAAAACACCTTTTTCTGTACCCCGATATGAGAATGCCTTTCTACTTTGGAGAACCCCGGTCCAGAACATTCTCATATATTTCAGCTGCATTCCCATCACATCTGATGGACGCAAATGTATTTGAGGATATATACTCCGAACGCGAAACGCTGCGCTATTTTGAAACCTGGATGCAGGATTACCATGCGTCTATGATCTCCCGCGACTGGTTTTTCAGGGAGCCAATCGCAGCTGCCAGCATGGAAATGCTTGCGGATCACCTGGAACGTTTGAACGCGAGCGAGACCGCAGATCTGAATCTGCTCTATCTTCACCTGGCAGATGCGGCCTTTAACCGTGATAATGCCGAAATTGGCATCTCGCACCTGGAAAGTGTTCGTTCCGACCGTTTATTAAACTCATTTCAGTATTCACTCCCCTTCTTCATCAATACGTACTCGATGGAAATGGTGGCACATGCCGTAGCTAATGCCACACTGCATGGTAAAACGGAACTTGCTTACAGCTTTGTAGATGTTTTTCAACAGGAGGTGAACCGTTCATCCCTTTATGGATATGCAAGTCAGCGTCTTTCACTGAATCACCATTCCGGTCAGGCTGCCGTTCAGCTGATTGACTCTGCACGAACGGAAATGCTGCGGCTTGAAAATCCATCTGTATTCCAGCCAAACCGGCTCATTCTGGCAGCAGCCTTGATGTATCATGATCCGGATAATAACCGGGAAGAAGCTTATCAGGTCATCAAAAATTCAGGGAATAAGTTTGCGGCCATGGTAAGGTTTTCCAATTCAAATGGATTTAATGAAGAGTTTTATGAAGGACTCAGTCATATACCTGACCTGGTTGCCAGCACCAACAGGCTCTTTTTTTACTATAAAATCCTTAATGGTTACAATGTAAGCGGTGAGATTGAACCGGAATGGGAAACCTACTATAACAATGAATTTGTATTCATCAGAAGGTTTCTTCCCTATATAGCGGAGGGATCATAGATGTTTGATATGCAGGCCATATGTCCCTATACCGGCCTTCGGTCATTCACCGAAGAGGAGAGCCTTTATTTCAAAGGACGGGATCAGCAGATCGACCAGATCACCTCCCTTCTGGAAAAGAATAAGTTTCTGATGCTGACCGGTGCCTCTGGAGAAGGAAAATCTTCCCTCATTTATGCAGGCCTCATTCCAAACGCAAGAGCCGGTTTTTTCAAGGCAGCCTATAGCAACTGGATTGTTGCCGATTTCAGGCCTGAGCGAAGTCCCGTTAAAAACCTGGCGGAGGCCATTTCTGACAAGTTTGTCATCAACCCTGCTACCGCAGAGACCGAGCTTCGCCGCGGCTATTCTTCACTGATTGATCTGTATACGAGCTCAAAATTCTATATTGATAAAAATGGCGAGGAGTGGAACAGTGCTTCCGATAAGGAAAAGACGGATATGCAGCGCTCAACCGCCAATCTGCTCATCATTGCCGATCAGTTTGAGGAGTTCTTTACAAATCCTGAAAACTATTATAATGAAGTTCCCTCTCAGGACTCCCAGGTTGTAGTAAACCTGCTGCTTGAAAC
>JAWVZW010000100.1:0-7105 GCA_033721975.1 Balneolaceae bacterium | reverse complement strand
GGATGAATCAACAATGCCGCCGGAAAAACTGATCAATCCTACCGATGTTGCTCAGATTCTGGTTGCCATCTCACATCTCTCACCGAGAACGCTTGTCGAAGAGATTATCATTCAGCCGCAGCACGGCCGCGTTCCGCCTATGTAAGCAGGAGCAGGGTAAGGCTGTTGGCAACGCTCTATGCTGTTTTTCACAGGTTTATAATGCAATGCATTCTTTACAAGATCTGCCATCCGGATAGACTTGAATTCAAAACATTAGAGATTCAGCAAGCGGGGAACAAACTGAAGTTTCTGACGTTTGTACATATTGTAATATCTACCCGGATATTACATTGTACCCCGAAAAAGCCAACGTAGAAGAGGAGCCTGGTTGAACGCCGGGCTTCTCTTTTTTTTATTATCAGGACCGCAGCTTCTCAGGCAACCTTTATTTCATTCAGCTGACCGTCTTTAATCTGTACGGTTCGGAAAGGATGACGGCGAACCATTTCATAGTCGTGAGTTACCATCAGTACCGCCATACCCCGGTTATTGATCTGTTTTAACAGATCCATAATGGAGTTACTGGCTTCCGGGTCCAGATTACCGGTGGGTTCATCTGCAAGCAGTATCCGGGGTTCATTGGCCAGGGCTCTCGCAATGACGACGCGCTGCTGTTCGCCACCCGACAGATCAGCCGGCATGGCATTTCTTTTATGGCTGAGTCCGACAAGGCCCAATACTTCCATCACCCGGTTTTTGATGAAACGAGGTTTGTGATCGGTGACCCGGAGGGCAAATGCAACGTTCTCATAGACATTCCGGTCCGGCAGCAGCTGGAAGTCCTGAAAAACAATTCCAAGCCTTCGGCGAAGATGAGGGATTTTTCGCTGGGATAGGTTTGTGACCTCAAAGTCTGCCACCCGTATCATCCCCGCATCGGGTTTAATATCGCTGTATAGTAATTTCAGAAAGGAACTTTTGCCGGCCCCGGTCTTACCGATCACATAGCAGAACTCACCGATACCCAGTGAGAAATCAATGCGGTCGAGAACCCGACGCTGATCATAGGTTACGCTTACGCCATTCAGTTCTATAACACCGTTTTCACTCATTTCAGCACCATGGTTATTCGCAAACTTCGGGGGTGAGCAGGTTTTAGCTCAAAGCCGTCATAAGCCGTCAAGATTTTAAAATCCGTTTTTTTGATCATTGTTTCAATTTCACGCGGGGTATAAATTTTTTGTCTGTGTTCTTCCTGAAAAGTCCTCAATACCTTATCAGTATGTGGATCGGTTTGTTCTATTTTAAACCGATTGGTGTGAATGTGTTCCTCTTCATCATATTCGCTGGTGCGCTGATAGCGATAATGCCGGTCTACAATTCGTTTTTCATTATTCAGGAAATGAATTGCTTTGCGTGAATTGCGGGGGGTGGTAAAGTCGTAGATAAAGATCCCATCCGGCTTGAGCACACTTCGAACCTGACGGTGCAGCTCCAGGATCTCCTCTTCCGTATGCAGATAATTCAGGCTGTCAAAAACCATGAAAACCACATCGAACTTCTGTGTAAGCCGCAGGTCCAGAAAATTCATGGCTTCAAACTGTACTTCCGACTGAAGCCGGTCGGCTTTTTCCTGCGCAACCCGGATCATCTCAGCGGAACCGTCGGTAGCCACAATGTTGTAGCAGTCCAGCTCTTCCAGCGTCAGAGCCACGGTTCCCGTACCGCAGGCAAGCTCGAGGATATCGACCGATTCAGGATTATGTTCCAGGATTATGTCGTCGATATAATCGGCCCAGGTTTCATAATCCACATCCTCCATCACCTCGTCGTAGATGCGGGCCAGTACGGTATAGTTATGCTCGTGGCTTGTGTCAGCTGACATCCGCATTACCCGCTTTTTTTCTGTTTCTGGCCATTTTTACAGCCAGTTGAAAGGCTTCCTGAAAGGAACGCTCATCGGCACGGTTTTTTCCTGCAATACCGAATGCTGTGCCATGATCGGGTGAGGTACGTATAAACGGGAGGCCTGCCGTAAAGTTCACGCCGCTCCCGAAGCTCAGTGCCTTGAATGGAACCAGCCCCTGATCATGATACATGGCAAGGATGCCATCATACTGATCCTGCATACGGCTGCCAAAGAAGCCATCGGCCGGCAGTGGCCCGTCAGCAAGTATACCGTCTTTTACGGCCTTGGCGATGGAAGGGGCAATAATCTCGGTCTCTTCATTTCCCAATACTCCTCCATCACCGGCATGGGGGTTGAGCCCGAATACAGCGATTTTTGGTTTGGGTATCCCGAAATCCCGCTTCAGGCTATTTTGCATCGTTTGAAGTTTTCTGAGCAGGAGGTTTTCCGTGAGTTCGTCAGGAATTTTTGATACAGGAATGTGTCCCGTCACGAGTCCAACGCGCAGATTTCCGGAAGCGAGAATCATGGTAACATCGGGGGTGTCCGACTTCATCGCCAGGAACTCTGTATGCCCGGGAACATTGTAACCGGCTTTGTGAATAGCTTCTTTGGATATGGGTGCTGTAACAAGTGCATCCGTTTCTCCCGATAGACAGGTATCAATTCCGGCCTCAACAGCTTTCATGGAGGCCAGCCCTGCTTTACCGGATGTAGCACCGGGTGACAATTGAACCTCATCATCCGCGCAGCAGATGATGAGATTGATTTTTCCGGGCATTGCTTCTGCAGCAGTTGCTGCCCTGTGGATCTCCGGTGAATTATTGAGTGAAGATGCGTAGAAGGTGAATACCTCCGGATGGCCCATAATGATGACTGAAACGTCGTCAGGAAGCGGGCTTGAGAGGGACTTCAGAACCACTTCCGGACCGATTCCGTTATAGTCACCCATACTGATTGCAATTTTCACACTCATGGGCGGAAAATAGGAAACTGCGAGTGCCCCTGAAAGGATTTATCGATGCGATCCGAAATCGGGTGAAATGTGCTCATTTACGATTCTGAAATGAGCCTGAAATCACCAAATCCGCTGGTTGCTTCAAAAATGAGTGTACGATTCGGATAGGTCCAGACCTCCCTGGCGGGACCGTCGGTTGGAAACCTTCGCTCAATATTGTCAGGTGGGCCAAAAAGGATGTACGCACGGCCCTGATCGGTTTCATATCCGGGGGTCTGAATCGAAGAAAAATTCCTGTAGGCATAATCAATGCGCCTGTAATATTCCGTCATCAGTTCATTGAACTCCGTATCGGGCGTCGGATCCCTCTGCTCCCAAAACTCACGGAACTTACGCTCTCTTTCGGCGCGGGAACCGGAATTGATGGAGCGAAGCCTTTCTTCATCCACAATGTATGAAAGCTGCTCAATAGCGACATCCAGGTTATAGAGACTTACCGGCATATTGATCCACCGTGATAAAACATCGCGCTGGGCAATGGTCTCCTCACTTTCAGATTCAAGAATGCGAATGCGATACCCTGCATTCTCGAATTCAGAATTTGGAATGCGAACGGATGCAAACGCAAAACCGTCATCCGGATCCGTTTTACGGAGGGCGAAGTTGATTTGATTCTGACCCTCGTAGTTTGTGGTATCAAAAACTGCATAAAAGATGTCGTCACCGGTAACAGTGGATTCAAAAACCGGTGTCTCTTCAGTCTCCTCTGAATCACCGGGCAGCCGCTTTAGAACCTGCAGGGTATATTCAGATGCCAAGGAATCTGCAGTACCGGGAAAATGAATCAACAGATCAAAATCCTCCCCATAGAGGATATTATTTCCATAATTCAAAAATGTACCCGCAAAGTGATCACTCTCATTCGAGGTCTCGGATGCAAGGATCAGCGATCCTTTTTGGGACTCGGATTGAACAGGAACGTTCAGATTCCGGCGCCTGGAGGGTAAATCACGATTGGAATCGCCTCTTCCAAGCTGCAGCTCATAGTGATAGCTGCCGTTGTTCAGTTGGGTCCATAGAAGACCTTCTACATGGTCAAAACGGGATTTAGTCTGTTCAAAAGAGCTGACCCAGACCGTATCGCTCCAGAAATCACGATAAACGGAAACGCTGTTTCGGCTGGGCCGTCCGGACTCGGAGACATTTCCTTCAAAAAATTCGATGCCCATTCTCACCGGGGCAAAATATTCTGCGTCTTCAAAAGGCATTTCCATGTTGCCGCGGGTGCGCAGAAACGGTACAAAATCATAGTCCAGCCTGAAGAAAACGAGCGCCGCCGCCGTTGAATCAGACACGGGAAGTACTGCCTGGTCAATATAGGAGGAAGGCTGATCAGAGCGCTGAAGGAGCGACTGGTACGTGGTCCTTCGCTGTGCCTCCGCCGTATTCAGAAAGATGAAGAGGGTAATGAATGATAAAATAAAAACGGTTTTCTGCATGATGTCGGTCTTAAACAGCCGTAAAGCCACTGCATTTGGTTGGGATTCACTCATGGAACGTGAACGATACAATCGGTATTATCAATCCATGTGAATTTACTTCAAATTAAACAGATGTCATGAAAGATAATTCGATGGACGAATTTTTGGAGCAATTGAGAAAGACTGAACAGAAAATCAAAATGGGAGGGGGCAATAAGCGGATTGAGAAGGAGCATAAAAAAGGCAAAATGACGGCCCGGGAGCGCATTGATTTTCTCATTGATGAAAATACGGACTTTTTAGAGCTGGGCCTCTGGGCGGCACACGGCATGTATGAGCAGGAGGGCGGATGTCCCTCGGCTGGGGTTGTGATCGGTACTGGAAAAGTGAGCGGACGCACCTGCATGATTGTAGCCAATGATGCGACCGTAAAAGCGGGGGCCTGGTTTCCCATGACTGCCAAGAAAAATCTGAGGGCACAGGAAATTGCCATTGAAAATCATCTGCCCATCATCTACCTGGTCGATTCGGCGGGCGTGTATCTGCCCATGCAGGATGAAATCTTTCCCGATAAAGAGCATTTCGGCCGTATTTTCCGGAACAATGCGGTAATCAGTGCCAAAGGGATTCCGCAGATTGCTGCAATTATGGGCAGCTGTGTGGCCGGTGGGGCTTATCTGCCAATCATGAGCGATGAGGCGCTGATTGTGGATGGAACAGGCAGCGTTTTCCTGGCAAGCAGTTACCTGGTGAAAGCAGCCATCGGTGAGAATGTGGATAATGAAACTCTTGGCGGGGCTACCACTCATACTGAAATTAGCGGTGTAACCGATTATAAGATGAAGGACGACTCGGAGTGCCTGCTCACCATCAGGGATCTGGTGGATAAGCTGGGCCCGCACCAGGACGCAGGCTTCAACCGTAAAAAAGCGGTTGACCCGGAAATTTCAGCGGACGACATGGTAAATGAGCTGCCGTCCGATCGCACAAAACCCTATGATATGATGGAAGTGCTGAAGGGACTGATCGATGCAGGATCCTTTACGGAATTCAAAAAGGGATACGGTCAGACGCTCATAACGGGATATGCCAGAATTGATGGCTGGAGTGTTGGAATTGTTGCCAATCAGAGAAAGATTGTGAAGAGTAAGTCGGGGGAGATGCAGATTGGAGGCGTGATCTATTCCGACAGTGCAGATAAAGCCGCCCGATTTATTATGAACTGCAATCAGAAAAAGATCCCGATCGTGTTTCTGCAGGATGTTACGGGATTCATGATCGGCAAGCGAAGTGAGCATGGCGGAATTATAAAAGACGGTGCCAAGATGGTGAATGCCGTTGCGAACTCCACGGTGCCCAAGATCACGATCATAGTCGGAAACAGCTATGGAGCCGGGAACTACGCAATGTGCGGAAAAGCCTATGATCCCAGGTTTATCTATGCCTGGCCCACGGCACAGATCGCGGTGATGGGCGGGACCCAGGCAGCCAAAGTTCTGACCCAGATCCAGGTTTCGGCTATGGAGAAAAAGGGCAAAGAGCTGAGTGATGAGGATAAGGCAGGGATACTTGAGAAAATAAAATCCCGATATGATCGCCAGACTGATGTACGCTATGCCGCTGCACGGCTATGGGTGGATGAAATTATACAGCCCGAAGATACCCGTACACGCATCTCGGAAGCCATACACTGTGCAAACCACAATCCCGACATTCCGGACTTTAAAACCGGTGTGATCCAGGTTTAAAATTTGATGAATTGCCACGGAGGTCACTGAATGTTATTTGTTTTTTTTTTAGGCACGTGAAAGAAACATTCTCCCTGATTTCCGTGGCAAATAGGAAGGGTCTGGTAGTTTTTATTGATTATTTAGGGATATAGCTCATATTACAGTTAAGGGATTCATAAATAACTCTGCGCCCTTCGCGCCTCTGCGGTCAATAAAACGTCTATCTACTCCGTAAAAAACAGATAGTTGAATATTATTTTTGTTTATTTAATTTATGTAGATGCGGACATTATGTGATTCCGCACTCAGATTCTCAGTTCTCACAATCAAACAGATGGACCCATGGACAAAAGGCTGATCAAAGTTAGCATCGTGGAAGACAATGAATTTATGCGGGAAGGATGGGAGGAGATTATCAACTCCCAGAAAGACTTTCTGCTGATTGGCAGTTACGAGTCTTGCGAAGATGCATTTGCCGATGATGAATTCAAATTTACGAATATCGTCCTGATGGACATCGAGCTCCCGGGTATGAATGGCATAGAGGGAGTAAAACATATCCGTGAAAACTATCCGGACATGATTGTGGTGATGGCGACCGTATTTGATGACAACGAGCACGTGTTTGAAGCCATTCGTAATGGCGCCATCGGCTACATGCTGAAGAAAACAAACCCGGAAACGTTCAGCAATGCAATCCGAACCGCGATGGATGGCGGATCGCCCATGACTCCTGAAATTGCCCGCAAGGTAATCCAGTTCATGCAGCCGCAGAAGTCCGATGATCCGGAAGTGCAGCTGACCGATCGTGAACAGGAGATTCTCAAAGAACTGGCAACGGGTAAATCATACAAGGATATTGGCGACTCCATCTATTTGTCGGAAGACGGCGTTAGGTACCACATACGGAATATCTATCAGAAGCTTCATGTAAACAGCCGCTCTCAGGCCGTTGCCAAAGGCATGAAACAAAAGCTGATATGATACGACTTAACCGAGTGTGGGGACAGACAATAGGGTTTGATCCCCGGAGCATTTCTTCGGT
>JAWVZW010000099.1:0-7150 GCA_033721975.1 Balneolaceae bacterium | reverse complement strand
ACTTAAAAGGAGCCTTTGAGGTCAGAAACCCTGAGTCATTTGAAAATCACCTGCCAGTCATCGTGGATGATGTTTTTACCACAGGTGCAACCGTGTATGAGCTGGCTTCAACCCTGAGCGGATTCGGTTTTCAGTGCGGCATTATTACCATTGCCAGGGCATGATCAGAAACGAACATCTAAATCCTGATCATAAAAAGGTGATTCAAGCTTAGGGATGTCCGCCTGATTTCACTTATATCAGACGTCATAACTAAGAACCGGGCTTAGCCAGCGTTCCATCTCATCCACGCTCATTCCTTTACGCTGTGCATAATCTTCCACCTGATCTTTCTGAATAGATCCCAGATTGAAATATTTTGCTTCATCGTTGGCGAAATAGAGTCCGCATACCGACGCAGAAGGTGTCATCGCAAGATGTTCCGTCAGGGAGATTCCTGTATTTTCCTCTACGGAAAGAAGCTCAAAAAGGGTTCTTTTTTCGGTATGATCGGGCTGGGCCGGATATCCCGGAGCCGGCCGGATACCCCTGTATTCTTCACGAATCAGCTGATCATTATCCAGATCTTCATCCGGGGCATAACCCCAGTATTTTTTCCGGACCTCCTGGTGCAGCATTTCAGCAAAAGCCTCGGCAAAACGATCCGCGAGTGCCTTCACCAGGATCGCATTATAGTCATCATGGTCTTGTTCATATTTCCTGACCAGCTCTTCCACACCGTGACCGGTTGTTACGGCGAAGGCGCCCAGATAGTCCGGCCGGCCTGAACTTTTGGGAGCCACATAATCAGCCAATGCCTTATTGGGCTGACCGCTGCGTTTTTTCGATTGCTGGCGAAGTGTATGAAACGTTGCAAGCACCTCATCTCTTTGCTGGTTTTTGTACAGCTCAATGTCGTCTTCAACAGAATTGGCAGGAAAAATCCCCATGACCCCATGTGCCCGGATTGACTGATTGCTGATGATCTGATCCAGCATGGCGTTTGCATCATCGAACAGTTTGCGGGCCTGTTCACCGGCTTTTTCATCCTGAAGAATGTCAGGGAATTTGCCTTTCATTTCCCAGGCAATGAAAAACGGAGCCCAGTCAATATACCGGCGCAGTTTGTTAAGGGATACATCCTTGAATACGGTAATTCCAGGCTCTACCGGTGGGCAGATATCCGTCTGCTTCCAGTCGATACTGGTTTTATTGTTACGGGCATCGTTCAGGCTGAGGTAGGTTTTTTTTCTTCCGCGATTGCTGTACTGCTCTCTCAGGTCCTCATATTCCTGCATGATGTCATCCAGAAACTCCTTTTTGAGGGTTTTAGAGACGAGACGGTTAACCACAGTCACGCTTCGGGAAGCATCCAGTACATGAATAACAGGATGCTCATAATTGGGAGCAATTTTAACAGCTGTGTGCATTCTTGAAGTTGTCGCTCCGCCTATCAGCAGGGGTACTTCGAATCCCTCGCGTTTCATTTCTGAAGCCACATGCACCATTTCATCCAGGGACGGAGTGATAAGGCCGCTCAGACCAATCACGTCCACATTATGTTCTTTAGCAGCCGAAAGGATTTTGTCGGAGGGATTCATCACTCCAATATCTATCACTTCGTAATTATTGCACCTCAGAACGACGGCTACAATATTCTTCCCGATATCGTGCACATCTCCCTTAACCGTAGCCAGAAGTACTTTGGCCTTGGGTTCTGAACGCTGTCCTTTTTCTTTCGCGGCCTCAATGTAGGGGACCAATACGGCTACTCCCTTTTTCATCACGCGCGCACTTTTAACCACCTGCGGCAGAAACATTTTTCCTTCCCCAAAAAGATCACCCACCACATTCATACCGTCCATCATGGGTCCTTCAATTACCTGGATGGGCTCGGGATACTTTTGACGGGCTTCTTCCACATCCTCTTCGATATAATCGACGATTCCTTTAATGAGGGCATGTTGTATGCGCTCTTCCACTGTTCCATCGCGCCATGCATCTTTTTTGGCTGCGGTTTCGTTATCGTCAAGGCCCTTGATTTTATCGGCGTAATCTATCAGCCGCTCTGTTGCGTCTTCTCTGCGATTCAAAAGTACGTCTTCTACCAGCTCTTTCAGCTCGGGCTCTATCTCTTCATAAACTTCAAGCTGCCCGGCATTTACGATTCCCATATCCATTCCTGCCCGGATGGCATGATAGAGAAATGCAGCGTGGATCGCTTCCCGTACGGTATTGTTACCCCGGAATGAAAAAGAGATGTTGCTTACGCCGCCGCTTACTTTGGCCTTTGGAAGATTTTCCTTGATCCATTTTACGGTATCTATAAAATCAACTGCATAGTTGTTGTGCTCGGCCATACCGGTAGCCACTGTAAGGATATTTGGATCCAGAATGATATCCTGCGGCTGAAAACCCACTTCATTTACCAGAATGTCATAGGCACGCTTGCAAATCTGTTTGCGCCGCTCCAGGGTGTCGGCCTGACCCTGCTCATCAAATGCCATGACTACTACAGCCGCACCGTAATCAAGGATTTTATTCGCCTGCTCGCGGAAAACTTCCTCGCCTTCTTTCAGGCTGATTGAATTAACAACGCTTTTCCCCTGTGTGGTTTTCAAGCCTGCAATGAGCACATCCCATTTGGAGCTGTCTATCATAAAAGGGACCCGCGCAATATCCGGCTCCGCTGCCATCAGGTTGATGAAATCGGTCATGACAACTTCAGAATCCAGGAGCCCTTCATCCATGTTGATATCGATGACCTGAGCACCCCCTTCAACCTGTTCACGGGCAACGGAAAGCGCCTCTTCGTAGTCCTCTTCCTTGATCAAACGCTTAAATTTTGCGGATCCTGTAACGTTTGTCCGTTCGCCAATATTTACAAAATTTGTATCCGGTCGAATTACAAGAGGTTCGAGACCGCTAAGACGCATATAGGGTTTAACGTCCGGACGTACCCTCGGTTTATGGGCGGCAGCCTCTTCGGCAATAGCCCGAATGTGATCCGGTGTGGTTCCGCAGCACCCACCAACAATATTAACAAAGCCCTCTTCAGCATATCCCTTAAACTGCTTTGCCATAAATTCGGGTGTTTCCCCGTATTCACCCATCTCATCCGGGAGACCTGCATTCGGATAGAGACTGGTAAAGCAAGTGGCGTGTTTCGAAAGCTCCTGGATATAGGGCCTCATCTGTTTCGATCCCAAAGCACAATTGAGGCCGATACTGAGCAATGGATTCGCATGCTGCACTGAAATCCAGAAAGCTTCCGTTGTTTGTCCCGATAGAGTACGGCCGCTTTGATCCACAATGGTACCGGAGATCATGATCGGGATCTTCTTGCCGATTTTACGGCAATACCGGTGAACGGCATAGATTGCCGCCTTACAATTGAGAGTGTCGAAAACGGTCTCAATAAGCAGAACATCTGAACCGCCATCTACAAGACCCCTGATCTGTTCTGTGTAGGCATCGGCCAATGCATCAAATGTAATGGCCCGGTATCCGGGATTTTCAACATCCGGTGACAGGGAAAGAGTTTTATTGGTCGGGCCAATTGCCCCGGCAACGAATCTTGGTTTTTCAGGATTGGATTCAGTAAAACTGTCTGCTGCTTCTCTGGCAAGCCGGGCAGATGCCAGGTTCAAATCATAGGCCAGGTGCTGGAGATCATAGTCTTCCTGCGAAATGGGATTGGCGTTAAATGTATTGGTCTCAACCATATCGGCACCGGCCGAAAGAAACTCATTGTGTATCGAACGGATGATATCAGGCTGAGTGATGCTGAGGAGGTCATTATTTCCCTTAAGTTCTGATGAAAAGTCCTTAAATTTGTCCCCCCTGAAATCATCCTCGGTAAGGCGATAGTTCTGTATCATCGTACCCATGGCACCGTCGAGAACCAGTATACGATCTTGTAAGAGGGTGAAAAGAGGGTGATTGAAACGAGACGTCATTGAAAAATCGTTTAGCAGACAAAATTGTTGATAAGACCGTAAAATCGGCATTTTTGATCAGAAAAGCATGATAAATGTAGCTTGCTGGTCTTTCAACCTATCAAACACCTGGCAGTACACCGACGATGAAAGTTATTGAACATTACGACAGAGCAACCGAACCCCTGATATCTTTTGAAATCATCCCCCCAAAAAGGGGAGGAGCGGTTCAGGATGTATTTGAATCCCTCGACAGGGTAGTTGAAGAGGTAAAACCGCCGTTTATTGATGTAACCTATCATGCGGCAGAATCATACGTAGAAGAACTGCCCGATGGTACACTCAAGCGAAGAGTGCGGAGAAAGCGTCCCGGTACCATTGGCCTTTGTGCCGCAATTCTCCATCGTTATGGCGTGGATCCGGTACCTCACCTGATATGCGAAGGATTTACCAAAGAAGAGAGCGAGGATGCACTGATCGAGCTGAACTACCTTGGCATTCACAATGTACTGGCGATCCGGGGCGACAATACGGGCTCGCAGGTATCCCTGAATCTGAATGGTACGGTCAACAAATATGCGGCTGATCTGGTAAAACAGATTCAGAATATGAACAGCGGAGATTATCTGGAAGATATCGTGAATGCTGAACCAACTGACTTCTGTGTGGGAGTGGCCGGATATCCGGAAAAACATTTTGAAGCGCCTAACCTGGACTGGGATGTCAAAAAGCTGAAAGAGAAAGTGGAAGCCGGCGCGGATTATATTGTAACCCAGATGTTCTTTGACAATGAGGCCTATTTTAGGTTTGTCGATAAGTGCCGTGCTAATGGGATCAATGTACCTATCATACCCGGCCTAAAAATTCTTTCCACTGAAAATCACCTGAAGTCCCTTCCAAGATATTTTCACCTGAACATTCCTGATGAACTGACGGCGGAAGTGGTTGCTGATCCTGCCAGAGTGAAAGATATTGGAACCGAATGGTCCCTTAAACAGTGTCAGGAACTGCTGGACAACGGAGTACCGGGAATCCATTTTTACATTATGGGTGACCCTCAACCCGCACTGAATGTCATTGGCGGATTAAGGGGGCGCTGATTCAGATTCACAGAACCGGATCTTCTATGAATATTTTAATTGCCGACAGCGGCGCAACTAAAACAGACTGGCTTTTTTACGATGGTCTGGAATGCATTCAGGTGAGAACCCAGGGACTCCATCCTTCAACAATCAGCGAACCTGTGGACAGCATGGATATTCAGGAACAGGTAGGGCACCTGAATCCTGATAAAGTCATGTTTTACGGGACCGGCCTGGGTAATCCGGTGTCGGACGAAATTATCCGAAGATTTCTGGAAAACCTGTTTCCGGGTACAGCGATTGAAATTCACTCTGACCTCGAAGGAGCAGGGCAGGCTTTTTATGGGGATGGAGATGGTGTTGTATGCATACTTGGTACAGGGTCGGTGTGTGCCAAAATCGAGGATGGCAGCGTAGTAAAAAAATCAGCCTCCCTAGGATTTGCCATTGGCGATGAAGGCAGTGCCGCGGATCTGGGTAAAAGGCTGCTGAAAATCTATTTTCGAAGGGATGCCGGCGACAAGATGGTACAGTTTATCGGAGATCGCCTGGATAATCCGGATTATGGTGAGATGATGAACAGAATTTATACCCTTTCAAAGCCGAACAGGGAGCTGGCATCCGTGGCCGGAAAAGTTCTGGTAGGGTCTTACCCCGACGAGTTGAATGAGTTGATTCGAGGTGCATTTACAGATTTTATCGGTCATCAGTTAAGTACTCTCAATTTGTCAGGTAAGGAACAGATACGTTTCACGGGCCAGGTAGCCAATGCTCACTCTGCACTGTTAAAAGAGGTGATGCGGAATCATGGTTTTGAAAGGGTTGACGTGATTCACCCCGTAATTTCTGCATGGCGCAAAAGGCTTATGCAATCGTAACCGGTCAGATACCAGAACTAAACTTCATATTCAAAATTCTTTATGCTGACTCTTGCCGACACACATTGCCATCTTTACCTCGATCAGTTTCAGGAGGATATGCAGGATGTACTGGATCGTGCGGCTGAAGCAGAAGTGAAGATGATATTTTTGCCATCCATTGACTGGGATTCCCTTGAAGCGATGAAAAGCCTGAGCCATCCTGATATTCGTTTTTACAAGAGGGCAGGAATTCATCCATGCAGCGTAGAGGAAGTGTGGCCTGTGGACGAGGAGACCCTTTTAAAGATCTGCAGCGCGGATGAAATGGTTGGTGTGGGAGAAACTGGCCTGGATTATTATTGGAGTACTGAATTCGTAAAGGAGCAGAAAGAGAGCCTTCATATGCATTGCAGGGTTGCAAAGGAAACCGGTAAGCCGATCGTACTGCATAACCGGGAAAGCACCCAGGATCTGCTGGATTTGATTGAGGAGGAACAGGACGGATCACTGAAAGGTGTGTGGCACTGCTTCACAGGGACGGAGGATGAAGGGAAGCGGGCACTTGACCTGGGACTTTATTTGGGTGTGGGAGGAGTATCGACGTTTAAAAATGCAGGGGTTGATAAGGTTGTGGCCAACATGCCGCTGTCCCGTCTTATTCTTGAAACTGATGCGCCTTATTTAACACCCTCACCGCACAGGGGAAAGAGAAATGAACCATCTTACATACGGCTGATTGCCGAGAATCTGTCTGAATTAAAGGAGGTTTCACTCGAAGAAATCGCCCGGGTAACAACAAAAAATGCATCTGAACTCTTTGATATAAAAGATTTATAAAATCGACAGAAAGCAATTCAAGTAGTCATTTCGGCTTCAGCCTGAAAGATTAAGGATCCCTTTTTATCTCCGTTCTCTTCTCATTATGTTAGGTGATCCGGTGATTCACTCGTCCAGGACAGCGCAATAAACAGCTCTGCGACATGACTTTTGAAATAATCTTCGTATTCCTGCTGCTTGGGATTGCAGTGTTTCTATTTGTGACGGATTACGTCACGTACGACATTGCTGCACTCATCATCATGGCTCTTCTGCTGGTATCGGGTACGTTGAACATTCAGGAAGGATTGTCAGGTTTTAGCAACTCCGCCACCATTACCGTCGCCTGCATGTTTATCCTAAGTGCGGGGATTAAAAACACCGGTATCCTGGAAAGGATGGGTGAATTTTTTTCCACAAAGATGGATCAGAATTTTCACCTGTGGTTTTTCTGGCTGCTATTGGCCATAGCTGT